>NZ_JAMZBE010000037.1:0-27829 GCF_024158645.1 Halomonas sp. 707B3 | reverse complement strand
CAGTTCCAGCGCGGCGTGGCGCTGACGCAGGCCATCGAGGACATCAACGCCGCTTACCGCCGTGGCGACATTGACGGCCAGCAGTATGGCCGCATGATCCAGAACGTGCGGGATGAAATGGCGCAGTTGGCTCTTGAGGCTGACCCCGCAGCGCAGGAAATGGCGCGGGCATGGGAAGAGGCCAGCAACCGTATCGACGAGACGTTTGCCGATGCGTTCGCGGGCGCGTTTGATTCGTTCGAGTCGTTCTCTGATCAGCTCCTGAACGGCTTCAAGCGCCTGCTGGCCGAGATGGCCTACCAGGCCACCTTACGCCCCATCGTTGTGCAGTTCACGCAGCAGATGGGCGGTGCGTTGGGTATTCCGGGTGTGGGCGGCCAGGGTGGCGGTGGCAATTTTGGCCTTAACCCCATGAGCTTTGGTGGTGCTGGCCAGTCACTAAATAACGCTTATCTTGCTTTTCAGGGTTCTCAAAACACATACGGAGGTGTGTTTGGCAGTTCTCTAGGTGCGCAAGGAGGCGGAGGAGGCCTAAAAGCAGGCTTTGACTCGTTTGCCAGTAGTGGGTTTGGTAACGCCGCCCTTGGTGTAGGTGGCGGCTTAGCCGGTGGCTGGGCATCCGGTGCCATGTTTGGGCAAAGCCAAGAGCAACAAATCGGTTCCGCATTGGGCGGGCTAGCAGGCCAAGTGCTGATCCCCATTCCCGGTGTGGGCGCGGCCATAGGTTCATTTCTCGGGGGAGGTATAGGCAGCGCCTTTGCGCACACGCCCACCCCGTTCCGTGGCGAAATAGCCACAGGCGATTTTACGCCTGAATATCACTTCGCTGCGGAGTCCGCCTTCGGCCAAGTGGGGTTCACACAGTCAGGCTCGCAACGGCTGCACCGTGCCGACGGTAACGGCGGCGATGATAATTTGCATGAGCGTGCACAATGGGCAGAAGAGCTTGTCACTGCCGCTGTGAAAACCGACAACCTGGTTGCATCGTTAGCCCGTACTCCCGCTGAACTGGCAGCTATGACCGAGGCCGTCGGGGCGTTAACACAGCGCAGCGGCAACGCAGCGGATTTGATTCAGTTCACCCTGGTAGACCGTTCGCTCGCAGCGCTGGAGGCGGCGGGTATTGGCATCCACGATGCGTGGGCCACGATGGATGCCGACCGCTTTATGCAAGCGCTGAATCGCTCCATCGCGTCCGTTAACGTGGTTAGCAGCGCGGTTGATCGCCTGAACCTGCAGTTTGACGCCACGGCGGATTACGCGCTGCTCTCTGCTGACCACCTGGCGCATATCACCGGCGGCGTTGAGCAGCTCACGGCAGTCCAGCAGGGATATTACCAGGCCGCCTTCAGCGACCAAGAACGCCTCCAGCACCAATTCGATGACGTACGCAGCGCTCTGAACGGCATCACTGATAACGCCCCACGGACGGTTGAAGAGCTACGCACTCTAGTCGAAGCCCAAAACCTCAATGAAGCCGCCACCGGCGAGCTAGCTATCAGGCTGATGCAGCTAGCACCGGCGCTAGAACAAACCAATGCTGCTGTACGCCAAGCGATTGAACAGCAGTACCAGGACGTGTTGGGGCGTGCTCCTGCAGCGGAGGGAATGGGCTATTGGTTTGATCAGGTGGCCAGCGGCGCTTTGACGTTGGAGGAAGCGTTAGGCGCTATAGCGAACAGTGCCGAAGCCGCTCAGTATGCCGCAGGTGGCGCAGCAGATGCCATTGATGATGTGGCTAGTGTGGCTGACACCCTAGCTCCGGTGGAGGCGGCGTGGCGGGCGCTTAACAAAAGCGTCGATGATGAACGGCAGATTCTGGAAAACGCCTACCGCGCCACGACCGAGAGCATTAGCCGCAACATGCAAACGGTGCAGGGCGCGATACAGGAAACCGAATCTATCGCTCAGTCGCTCAACCGAGCCCTGCGTAACACACAGTCTGGCACCGCGTTTGCTCGTGAACAGGGTCAAGCGACGCTGCAGCGGATGCTTGCCGCTGGGGAAATCACTAGCCAGCGCGAGCTAGACGACGCGCTCTCAGCAGTAGCGGAACCCTCAGAGCATTTGTTCGGCTCGTTCCTCGACTACCAGCGGGATTTTGTGGGCACCGCCCACGATATTTACAACCTCTCTCAGCTCACTGACGACCAGCTCAGCACTGAAGAGAAATCCCTGCGGGCGCTTGAACGGCAAATGGAAACGGCCGAGATCCAGCACAGTCGGGAAATGGCCCAGCTGGATCAGCTGCTAGTGGATCAGGCCGCGATTATTCAGGCCGAGTTCGGCACGCAGGAGTGGTTGTCTCAAGTCAATCAAAGCGTGCTGAGTGTTGAAACCGCCATTGGTGCATTAGAAGGCTCGATTGCGGCCGCCGTTGCCGCCGGTGCTGGAAGCGCAGGCGGTGGAGGCACCCGCGTACCGGTAGATGCTGATGGTGACCCGCTGTTGACAGGGGCTACGGGGGTTATCGCAGACGCGTACCGTGAAATTTTGGGGCGTGATCCAGACGATGGCGGTTTCCAATACTGGAACGATCAGCTAAACAGCGGCGCGACGATGGCGGACGTTCGTCATCATATGGAAAACGCGGCAGAGCTGGATGGTAGCCACGCGGATGGGCTTTGGAATGTCCCGTTTGATGGTTATATCGCACGGCTCCACAAAGGCGAGCTGGTCGCCCCAGCGGCCACCGCTGAGCGCTTGCGCGACCTGCCTCGCCAGGGCTTGCCCATGCCCGACCTGCCGCCCATGCCGTTTATCAATCAGCAAAACAGCAACAGCGAGATGACCGTACTGGTGAAACGCATTGAGGCGCTGACCGAACACGCCAAAACCCAAGGCGGCATGCAGCGGGAAGCCCTAAAAGCGCTGAAAGCGTTGGTGCGGCAGCTAGAGCGCTGGGACGACCAAGACCGCGTGCGCGTGTCAGTAGAAAAAACGGTGGAGCCCACGACATGAGCGCAAAGCTAATACCCCCCATCACGATTGACGATACCAATCTAGTGGCCACCAACGCACCGGAAACGCCCCAGGAGGACGCGGCCACGTATGACCCCGGTGCCACGTATGCGAAAGGGGCGCGGGTGCAGGTGCCCGACACCCACACCATCTATGAATCAGCGATAGCCAATAACACCGGCAACTACCCACCCGACAACCTAAAGCCTGCTGCTGATGGCCAGCCCGCCAAGTGGTTGCGGGTGATGGCCACCAACCCGCGCGCCATGTTCGATGGCCGCGTGGGAACGCTCACCACCGGTAATCAACCCTGGATTGTCGGTACGGGCAACGGGCTACAGATTGAGGTAGCGCCGGGGCGCGTGGTCAACAACATCGTGCTGTTTGGCCTGGTGGGCGTGTCGGTAACGGCAGAAGTGGACGACCCGGTAGAGGGCGTGGTGTGGCAGCGTACTCGCAGCCTCACGGCAAACACGGGCATTAACAATATGTACGCTTACCTGTTTGACCCCATCGAGCGCCGCACCGACATAGCGTTTCTCGACCTGCCCAGCTACGGCACCGCCACTATCCGTATCAGCATTGAAAGCGGCGGAGGAGAGGCGGCGTGCGGGTTGTGTCTAATCGGGCAGGGTAAAAACCTTGGGCTACCGCAATGGGGGATTAACGCGGGCATACGCGACTACAGCCGCATTGAAGATGACGAATTTGGCATTACCGACTTTGTCCAGCGCGGCTATGTGCGGCGGGCATCTATCGACTTGCTGCTTGAGAAAAACCAAACCAACGGCGTGTACCGATACTTGGCGAAATACCGCGCCACGCCAGCGGTATGGGTCGGCTACGAGGAATACGAGCCCACGCTGATATACGGCGTATTCACCAGCTTTGACATCATCTACCCGCACGCTGCCTTTGATGACTGCAGCATTGAGATACGAGGCATTTTGACATGAGCGAGATACCTGCTTTTACGCCGCTGGGCACGGAGCCGCCCAACCGGTCGATGCAAGAAGATGTTTTTGTTCCCTCCGCCGATGCGTTCGCGGCGTGGATGCCCACCATCGCCTATGAGATGGGCCTAGCGCTGAGCTGGACAGCCGAACAGCTAGTGTTTGTGGAGCAGAAAAAGCAGGAGGTTATCAGCGCATCTGAGGCGTCGGCGGCATCCGCCACCGCTGCCGCTCAGGCCCAAGCCGCCGCTGAATCGGTGGCTAACTTTAAAGGGCGCTATGCGGACCTCAGTGGTGCGCTTAATCGGCCTGCTACCGTGCTAGATAACAACCGCTTTTGGGTGCTGCTTGTGGATTTGCCAAACGTCACCGCTAGTGCGCCCAGCGACAACAACCCAGATTGGCAGCCGGTGCAGCCCCCTACCGCCCAAGCCCACGCCATCGCACTTTCTTTCTAAAGGAGCCTCACTATGGCCAAAACGTTCACCGCCCCGTTCGCCCAAACCCCCAAGACAGCCACAGCCATTGCCACGGCGGCCACATCATCACTCACCACCGACGCCCCGACAAATACCGTCGAGTTGCTAACTGCAGGCGCGGACGGCGCGATACTGACAAAGCTGAGTGCAATACCGCGCTCCACGATTACTGCATCTTCGTTAGTGCTTTTTATCAGCAAAGACAACGGCACGACACAGCGGTTGATGGACAGTGCGCTGATGGAAGCAGCAACGGTCAACACCACGACAGCGATTCCGGTCACTGCGTTTGAGCGCTATAGCGAAACAACGCCGCTACGCCTGGAAGCAGGAGACAAGCTGTATGTCGGCAGTCAGGTGGCCGCGACCAACGGCATCGTATTCCACGCCGAATTCACCGACTACTAAGGGGCTTCTGATATGACCTATGCGTATGGAATGAAGGGCGCGCCTGCTGTTGGTAATGGACTGGGGGGATTGCCGAGACGGGAAGCTAGTGACAAGGAAGCTCCAGTGGTGCGAGGTGAGGTGACGTACGCCATCCCCGGGACTTATTCTTGGATCTGCCCCGAAGGTGTTACCTCGGTCAGCGTTGTGTGTGTTGGCGGCGGCGGCGGCGGTAACTATATTGGTAACGGTGGCGCTGGTGGAGGTGGCGGTCTTGGATATAAAAACAATATTCCTGTATCTCCGGGCACCGCATACACAGTTGTCGTCGGAAAGGGTGGATTCACATATGATCCCTTTAGTAGCGGCTCTAATGGTGAGACTAGCTATTTTATAAATGCTTCAACTGTTGCAGGCAACGGTGGTCTTGGCGGCCAAGGCAACCCTGCCGGTGGTGGTTATGTTGGTGATGGGGGAGGCAACGGAGGCAACGGCACGTTCCAAAGTGAAGGAGGAGGAGGAGGAGGCGCTGGCGGCTACTCTGGCAATGGTGGAAATGGCGGCGGAAATAACAACGATGGAATTTCTTCCGGTTCTGGCGGTGGCGGTGGTGGTGGATCGTATCGGTACGGTGGTGGTGGCGGCGGCGGCGTCGGTCTCTTTGGCGAGGGCGCTAATGGTGCGGCGGCTACCAGTCAAATATCAGACAGTAACGGAAAAGGTGGTTCTGGTGGACAAGACGGGATGGAAATAAAATACGACGACCACACCGGTTTCTCAAACCATATAGCGGGGGACGGAGGCGTTTTCGGTGGTGGTGGTGGTGGTTACGATACGTCTTTCGCTGGCCGTGGTGGTTCTGGCGCAGTACGCATTGTCTGGCCCGGAGATACCCGACAATTCCCATCAACTGACGTTGGTCCAAGTTAAAGGAGAGCCTAAATGATCAAAGTTCAAAACAACACTGCCACCCGCGCTCCACTTCCCTCATTTCTACGGGGGTTATCCCAATCTGACCTTGCTGATCTCTCCTGGACAGACCCCGCGCTAGGCGTTCAAGACGCCGCGTGGTTGCCAGAGGTCAACGAATCGCCACCGCTACCCGATGAGTTTCACCGCTACGGCGATGAAACGCTAACGCCGGATGCTGAGCGGCAAGTGGTGGTTGTGACGCGTGAGGTGGTGCCGCTCAGCGATGAAGAAAAAGCGGCGATGTTGGAACGGGCGAAAGAGCGGGCGCTGCAGAGAATCAACGCCGCTTACACCGCCGCCGCCCAGCCGCTAGTGAGAGAGTATCCAGAGGTGGAGACGAAGGGCTGGGATCAGCAGAAAGCGGACGCGGAGGCTTACCTGGCATGGCACGAAACCCAGCAAGGCGAGCCGCCGCAAATGATGGTGCTGGATAAGATCCTGGCGGGCCGTAACGGCGAGGACGGCACCGAAACACTGTATGAGCTGAGCGTGGCCGTTCAACGCAATGCAGCGGCGTTTGCTGAGTTTCAGTTGCTCACGGGCAAACGGCAGCGGTTGGCGAAGCAAGCGCGGGCGGCTGAGACGTTGGAGGCGCTTGACGCTATTCAGTGGTAAGAGCAACAAAACGCAACAGCACACGGGCCGCGAAAGCGGTTTTTTTGTGCCTATCGCCAGGGACGGCGAACCATTCCCCATTCTGCGCTTTGATCGCGAGCACGGCGCCATACGCCTTCGACGATCCTATCACGACGCTTCAAAACATAGGCCAAGGTGCCAGGCTGTCTAATGTCGTTATCGTCAAAGCTAAACGTGCCACAGCGCCCGCTATACAGGTAACCGTCTTGGATGACGTGAAACTCGATGACGCACTTGGGTAGGCGCATGGAAGATATTCTCCGCCAACCTTTTCGCTCGAGTGCTTTTCGCCAAAGGGTCGCTTTATAGTCCACACCAAGCCTTCCCGCCCTGCCCTTCTTGATATGGCAAGGCATGCCCGGCCTCTATCATTTCCTGGCCCACGTTCTCGCCATCAGCCCAGACCTCCGCAATGATGCGAAAGAACGACCCGCGTTCGATGCGGCGGAGCTCGATCGACTCAGCACCACGCAGGCGCTCGACAAGATAGATGCGGACCTCGGCCGCCAGCTCTTTTTCCCGCTCTTTCTCTGCTTCGGTATCGCAGCGGCTGCGCCTCTCGGGCGCGTTAATTCCGCTGATTCTGACGGGTATGCGGTGACCTATTACCTCTGGCCACTCATTGATATTAACCACAATGGTATCGCCGTCTCTAAAGCTGGTCACTTCGTCAACTACGACGCTGCCGTAGTCGGCTAGGGCCAGGGTGGGCAGGAGTGCCATAGCTGCCAGTAGTATCCGCATCACCCCTCCTCTGCCGTTAGGCGTTAACAATCCAAACTGCTTATGCGTTCAGCATAGCGCTTTAGACTGTCGCTGTGACCGGAATGTGACTCTCTAACGGCACACATACTGCCGATTGTGACCAAGTAACGCCTATCTGTCACACTGATCGATTGCGCCCGACGCGTAACTGTTTGACGGATATGGCTTTATGATTTATTTTACTTACAGCTACCAGATTTAGGTTCTAGTGCCGTAAGGTGTGGGAGTTCGAGTCTCCCCATCCGCACCAATTTAAAGCGTATCATTTCAAATAATTCGGTAGCTTAATGCTAACCGAATTTTTTTGTTTCTAAATTCCCTCAAACTGCTCTAACTAGCTGACGCGCGCCTATTTTTACGCTACGTTAGCGACCTATGATCGCCGTTTAATTTGAGAAGGATCTCAACTTATGCAATGGCTTAATGACAACGCTCAGGCAATTTCAGCGATTACTAGCATCTGCACGCTATTTGTGTGGGTTTTCTACGCACAATTGCTCTATAACGGCTACGTTCGTCAACGCCGCCCTCGTATTATTGTGAATCGCGGCAAAGGTGTTGGCACTGACGCGCTATGTTTAATTAGCAATATGAGCAGTGAAGCGATCTACATCCAGCATTTGGTGGCAGTGCTCCATACCCGTGACGGTATTTATGAACTAGACGTGGTGGAGTATCAGCAGCAGAGCGGCGATGATGATGAGGCCTGTTATCGCACCCATCAAGGGCCGCTGGCGTCAGGCGATTACTTACATATTCAATCGTTTGGTGCGATTGTTCAGCAATTAACGCGCCACTGGCAGCTTGATGAGCAAACACTGCAACAACAGAAGCCAGAGCTGGAAATACGCGTCATTGCCATTTATGGCTCTGAAGATATGCCCGTTGGAGCGTCACGTCGCTTTGCTCTTGACCTAACGACGGACCCGCTTCATCAGCTAACGCCACTAAAAGTCGATACAGAGCGCATGAATAGCCGAAGAGATCGCAAACGCGTTTTGAAATGGGCTAAAGATATCGAAATGCATAAAGTACAATAATGCAGTGCGCATAATTAAAATTTTGGGGACAGACCTATGAAACCCGTCATTGCGTTTATTTGCCTTGGCACACTTACCGCCCTCTCGTTTCAAAGTCATGCTGCTGAGGAAGATAGCGATTTACCTGACTGGGCAGAGGAGCGCGTTGAGCCCTTTCGAGCCAGCGTTGGCAACTGGGTCGACAACACCTCTCGCAACATTGATGCATTTTTTGGGGGCGGAGAGTCCGCAACCGTCAATAATGAATCCTATCTGCGCCTTGGCCAGGAAATTGACTGGATGGAAGGTGATGGCACCAGCGGCGATATTAGTGTCCGCTACCGGATCGACTTGCCTACGACAGAAGAGCGTCTACGCCTAGTCATTGAAAGCGACCCAGAAGAATCACAAGGCACGTTGGCAGATCAAGGCTCCGGCCGCCTTTATAACGACCAGCGTGACCGCAGCACCTCCACCTTTGGCCTGGATTGGCTAGAGAGTCGTAATAAGCGCGAAAACTGGAGCAACCGAATTGGCGCGGGTATTCGCCTTCGCATGCCTCTGGACCCTTACGTACGCTTTACCAGTGAGCGGCTTTGGGATATTGGCGACGGCCCCTGGCAGTTAGAGTCTTTCAACCGAGTATCCTGGTTTAATAATGATGGTTACTCAGCGCGTACTACTTGGGACATGGGCCGACCGCTATCGGAAAATCGCCATCTACGCTTCATTACCACGGTTCAATGGCGCGAAGAAGAAGACACCTTAGAATATAGCGAAGTGGCTGAGTTGAATCAGCGACTAAATGACCGCAGCGCCATGCGCTACTCTGCCATTGCGATTGGTGAAAGCGCTTCTAACCCGCGCATGACCAATTATTACCTACAGACGCGCTACCGTCGCGATCTTCATAAAGGGATTCTGTTTGGAGATGTGATTCCTGAACTGCATTTCCAGCGTGAAGATAGCTACGACCCGCGCTGGGCAATGACCGTACGCCTAGAAATGTACTTTCAGCGGGCAATTCAGCGGGACTACTTTGAGTTTTAGCGCTACCTAACACAAGCCCCTAGCTGATGAGCATCAGCGCACTATATGGCCAATGCTCATCGCTTTTTGGTTAAAGCCGCAAACCACCGTCGCATTCAATAATACGCGCAGTGAAGTAGTCGTTATCAAACACAAACGCCACGCTTTGAGCAATATGGTCAGGCTCACCTAAATGCTTTAATGGAACGCTTGCGGCAATTCTTTCCAGCATGTCTGGGCGCATTGAGGCAGTCATCTCAGTCTCGATAAACCCTGGCGCCACAGTACCGGTGCGAATTCCATAGCGCGCCAGCTCTTTCCCCCACGTCACCGTTAGCGCATGT
Source organism: Halomonas sp. 707B3 (assembly GCF_024158645.1). Classification (NCBI taxonomy): domain Bacteria; kingdom Pseudomonadati; phylum Pseudomonadota; class Gammaproteobacteria; order Oceanospirillales; family Halomonadaceae; genus Halomonas; species Halomonas sp. 707B3. The sequence goes on along the minus strand of NZ_JAMZBE010000037.1, from coordinate 18,284 downwards.
ACCCCCGCCTTTGCCGCTGCGTAGTTACTTTGCCCCATATTACCCGCACGGGAAATACTAGAAATATTGACGATAACGCCTTCGTGCCCAGCCTCAACCATGTGCGTCGCCGCTTCACGCCCACATAGGAATACACCCGTTAGGTTAACGTCCAGCACACGCTGCCATGAAGCGAGCGACATGCGCTTTTCTACAACGCCGTCTTTCGCTTTAATCAACATCCCATCGTCAGTAATGCCTGCATTATTCACACAGCCACTGACAGGCCCCAAGCGCTGGGCGATATCAGCGAAGGCATGCTGAACCGATTGCTCGTCTGCCACATTAGCAACGAATGCATGGGCAGATACGCCCTCAGAACCAAGCGCAGAGACCGCGCTATCTAAAGCCTCTGCACTCATATCAATGAGGGCAATCTGAGCACCCTGCTTGCCTAACCGCTTGGCAATGGCAAACCCTAATCCACGGGCACCACCGGTAATCGCCACCACTTTTTTATCTAATTGCATCTCTTTCTCCTTAAGCAAGCGTGCTGGCAGCTAGCTAGTACCAACAACACGCACTCTTTCACCAATATTTGTGCACTGCAGCATATAAGAGCCAGTTTAAAATATCGAGCGGCCTTTGGCTTGCCAAACCACACTTGCTGCTTGTTTTTTATATTTCTGTCACCATATTCAACGATTACGCCTGTTTTGGAGTCGTCCATGCCTATTCTTCTCTTTATTTCGCTGTTCACTCTACTGGACTTTGTGCTGCTTTTTACCATCGGCAGCCAAATAGGCCTGCTAACCACGCTTTTATTAGTGCTAGGCACAGGCTTTATCGGGCTTCACCTCATTCGCAAGGAAGGCGTTTCTACTTTTGCCCGCGCACGCCAGCGCATGCAGATGGGTGAAATTCCTTCGCAAGAGCTGCTCACTGGGGCGGCATTAATTTTTGGCGGCGCCCTTCTGCTCGCCCCGGGGTTTCTATCGGATGCACTGGGCATTGCCTGCCTCATACCCAATGCGCGCCAGTTGCTGATGAAAGCGCTGACCTGGGCGGGGCTCAAAACTGCAACAGCCAAGCAACACACTTACCAGAGCGGCTCTTCAGGCTGGGAGCAGAACACTCAGCGCGACTATTCCAACACGCAAAACGGCCCAATTGAGGGAGAGTTTATTAGCGGCGACGATACACCCCGTCGGCGCTAAGTGCTTATCGCCTTTGAAAACCGCGATTATGTAATTTTTTTCTTATCCCCCCTTGAAAGGTGTTGGCTAGCCCCCACTTTTGAGTCAGCACACAGGTTCGGTGAAAGCTACGCTTTCGCCATAAACATGAAGGCAACGTGCCTTCACTTTCCGAGGGCTTAGCCCACGGAAATCACTTTAAGCTAACTGCCCCTAGGGGCTTTGACGATACTCAGGAGAACGTGAGCATGAATATCCGTCCTTTGCACGATCGCGTTGTGATCCGTCGCGTGGAAGAAGAGCAGAAAACCGCTGGCGGCATCGTGCTACCGGGTAATGCACAGGAAAAACCCACGCGTGGCGAGATCCTGGCTGTTGGTAATGGCCGCATTCTCGACAACGGCGACGTACGCCCGCTGGATGTAAAAGTTGGCGATACGGTGATTTTCAAAGACGGCTACGGCGTTGAAAAGCAAAAAATCAACGGCGAAGAAGTTCTGATCATGAGCGAAGCCGATATCCTGGCCGTCGTTGAAGGCTAATCCGCCTCGGCTACTTACTTTCACTTTTCTATTTCAATATTTAGGAAGTAACGAACATGGCAGCTAAGCAAGTTAAGTTTTCTGATGATGCTCGCAAACGTATGGCGCGCGGCGTCGACATTCTGGCAAACGCCGTAAAAGTTACGCTGGGCCCGAAAGGCCGCAACGTAGTACTGGACAAGTCGTTTGGCGCACCGACCGTGACCAAAGATGGTGTATCGGTTGCCAAAGAGATCGAACTGAAAGACAAGTTCGAAAACATGGGCGCTCAGATGGTTAAAGAAGTTGCTTCTAAAACTTCTGACGCCGCTGGTGACGGCACCACCACCGCCACCGTTCTGGCTCAAGCGATTGTCGCGGAAGGCCTGAAAGGCGTTACTGCCGGTATGAACCCGATGGATCTTAAGCGCGGTATCGACCAAGCGGTCGCTGCGGCAGTGAAAGAGATCCAGGCAATGTCTGTACCCTGCACCGACACCAAATCCATTGCCCAGGTAGGTACTATCTCTGCCAACGGCGACAAGCGCATTGGCGAAATCATCGCTGAAGCGATGGAAAAAGTCGGTAAAGAAGGCGTCATCACCGTCGATGAAGGTCGCGGCTTTGAAGACGAGCTGGAAGTGGTTGAAGGTATGCAGTTCGATCGCGGCTACCTCTCGCCCTACTTCGTCACCAATCAAGACACCATGACCGTTGAGCTGGAAGACCCTTACATCCTGCTCGTCGACAAGAAAATCTCCAACATCCGCGAACTGCTGCCGGTGCTGGAAGCTGTTGCTAAGCAAGGCAAGCCGCTAGCGATTATCGCTGAAGATATCGAAGGCGAAGCGCTGGCCACGCTGGTCGTGAACAACATGCGTGGCATCGTTAAAGTAGCCGCTGCCAAAGCACCTGGTTTCGGCGACCGTCGTAAAGCCATGCTGCAGGATATCGCTATCCTGACCAACGGCACCGTGATTTCTGAAGAAGTCGGTCTGACGCTTGAGCAAGCGAACCTGGATCACCTGGGTACCGCTAAGCGCATGACTATGTCGAAAGAAAACTCCACCATCATCGACGGTGCGGGTGCAGAAGGCGACATCGAAGCACGCGTTAACCAAATCCGCGCGCAAATCGAAGACACCTCTTCTGACTACGACAAAGAGAAGCTGCAAGAGCGCGTTGCCAAACTGGCAGGCGGTGTTGCTGTGATTCGTGTCGGTGCAGCTACCGAAGTCGAAATGAAAGAGAAGAAAGCCCGTGTTGAAGATGCGCTGCACTCAACTCGCGCTGCCGTAGAAGAAGGCGTTGTGCCTGGCGGCGGTACTGCCCTGGTACGCGTAATGGCCAAAGTACAAGGCCTGACCGGCGACAACGAAGACCAGAACCACGGTATCAACATGGCGCTACGTGCTATGCAGGCACCGCTGCGTCAAATCGTTGCCAACGCTGGCGAAGAGCCCGCCGTCGTCATCAACCGTGTTAAAGATGAGACCGGCAACTTCGGCTACAACGCGCAAACCAGCGAATACGGCGACCTGTTCGAAATGGGCGTTCTGGACCCGGCAAAAGTAACCCGTACTGCCCTTCAGTCCGCCGGTTCTGTTGCTGGTCTGATGATCACCACTGAGTGCATGATCGCTGACGACCCGGAAGAGAAAGAAGCTGCCCCTGATATGGGTGGCATGGGCGGAATGGGTGGCATGGGCGGCATGATGTGATGCACCCATGAGCCTATCGCTCTGACGGTTAACGTCATTAAGAACCTCGCTTCGGCGGGGTTCTTTCTTTTGTATCACCTTTATGGCGCAACAAAGCGTGCTACCATCATCGCCTTTATTTGGCAGCTTTTAGGTTTAATTTCCCGTGCTTTCCAATATTCGTATCGTACTGGTGCAAACATTTCATCCGGGTAATATTGGCGCCACTGCCCGCGCCATGAAAACCATGGGGTTAACGGAACTTGTGCTGGTAAACCCGCGCACATTTCCCGATGACGAAGCTACTCGCTTAGCCGCTGGCGCAACGGATGTGCTGGAAAACGCTCGCTGTGTAAGCACGTTAGAAGAAGCCGTTAGCGACTGCGTTCAAGTCGTCGGTGCCAGCGCCCGGTTACGCAGCATGCCGCTCCCGCATTTTGATGAACCAGACGACATGGCGCGACAGGTCATTGCGAACGCCGCGCAGGCCCCTGTTGCACTGGTGTTTGGTCGGGAACGTTCGGGCTTAACCAACGATGAGATTCGCTGCTGCAGCCATCAGGTCAGCATTCCCGCCAACCCTGAGTACGGCATTCTGAACCTCTCCCAAGCGGTACAAATTCTCGCTTATGAAGTGCACCGTGCTTGGCGGAAGCGCGATACCAGCGGCTTTGAGTATCAGCGCCCATTGGAAGCCACACCGCCTAGCCGGGAACAGTTTGGCTATTTCCAGGAGCACCTTGGAAAACTCATGCAACAGAGCGGGTTCTTAACCCAGCCTCATGCCCGCACTGAAGAGCAGTTGCAAGCGCTGTTCGCTCGTGCCCAACCCAGCCGAAAAGAGCTCTCGTTACTGCGCGGCCTGCTGAGCGCTTTTGAAACTCACTTGCCAAAACAGTAGCAACACCACTCGCTAGATTGCATTAAAAAAGGGCAGCTTATCGCTGCCCTTTGCATTACTCACCACGACTGACGCGGCAGATATCGCTGATTAAAGCGACATGGCTGCCAGCCAGCCAAACGCAATCAGTGGAATGTTGTAGTGCAGGAAGGTCGGTACCACGCTGTCCCACATGTGGTCGTGCTGACCATCCACGTTCAAACCTGAGGTTGGCCCTAAAGTGGAATCCGATGCAGGAGAACCCGCATCACCTAGCGCCGCTGCGGTGCCAACCAGCACCACGGTCGCCATGGGCGAGAAGCCAAACTGCACGGCCAGCGGCACGAAAATCGCCGCGATAATGGGAATGGTAGAGAACGAAGAGCCAATGCCCAACGTAATAAACAGGCCGACCAGCAGCATCACCAACGCGGCTAAGCCACGGTTATCGCCGAACAGATCGAATGCGCCAACGACGAGCGATTCGATATCACCAGTGGCTTTCATCACCTCAGCAAAGCCAGCCGCCGAGATCATGATAAAGCCAATCAGCGCCATCATGCGCATGCCGCTGGTAAACAGGTCGTCCGCCTCGCGCCATTTGAAAATGCCGCCTAAGGAGAGCAAGCCAATACCGACCAAGCCCCCTACGATCATAGAGCCGGTATACAGCTGCAAGCCTAGTGCAGCCACAATCGCCACACCCGACATTACCAGCCCCAGCATATGAGGTTCAGCAGGTTTCTGTGTTTGTTGCGCATTTGGCGCGGCTAAATCTTGATTGGCGTACTCGCGCTGACCACGGTAGCTGAACAAAAGCGCTACCAGTAGACCAATGGCCATACCACCCACCGGAATCGCCATCGCCATGGGCACCATGCCGCGGGTAATTTCCAGCCCTAACGACTCTCCGGCACTGTTCAAGTTTGCCAGCAAGATATCGTTCAGAAAGATCGCCCCGAACCCCACCGGTAGCAGCATATAGGGAGCGGTTAAGCCAAAGGTCAGTGCGCAGGCTACGGCACGGCGGTCTAGCTGTAGGCGGTTCATCACCGCCAACAGCGGCGGTATCAGTACGGGAATAAAGGCGATATGCACCGGAATCGCATTCTGCGAAGAAATCGCCACCAGCAATACGGCCACGAGTAGGAGCATTTTTACACGCGCTTGATGAGCGGCCGTTGCCTCTTTACCCAACATGGTAATCAATCGATTCGCCAGCATATCGGGCAGGCCGGAACGGGAGATGGCCACCGCAAAAGCCCCTAACGTTGCATACGCTAGCGCTACTTGCGCGCCACCACCGACGCCCTCATTAAACGCGCTGAGCGTATCGTCTAGAGAAAGGCCACCCACTAGCCCCCCCACTAACGCTCCGACCACCAGAGCGAAAACAACGGACACGCGAAGAAGCGACAGTGCCACCATGACGAGCACTGCAAGAATTACTGCATTCATGGAAATACCTAGAGCTATTGGAAGGTCATTAACGCCGAAGGTGGCAGATTCTAACAGATAGAGCGCTGATAATCAGGCTAAACAAAGGCTACGCCAGGTGGAAATCAGTTTGATCATGGCAGCGAGCACAGCGCTACTTTTATTAACTAGGCTTGCTGCTTTATAAGATACTGCTTAGTATCCCGGCCTTTGGTGACACTTAACGCTTGCTATGGCGAAGCTTCTAAAGCCATCAAAGCCATGCGATAGTTAGACGCGTTAATCAACCACATAAAAGAGACGTGACATGGCACTCCAAAGACACCACACGCTGCTTCTTATTGTGCTCGCCAGCCTGGTTATTTCAACCGCCATGGGTCTACGCCATGGTTTTGGCTTGTTTCTGGAGCCCATCAGCAGCGACTTTGGCTGGGGCCGTGGCGTTTTTGCCTTCGCATTGGCTGTTCAAAACCTGATCTGGGGCTTATCCCAACCCTTTACTGGCGCGCTGGCCGACCGTTTTGGGGCGGCCAGGATTATCGTGGTAGGCGGTGCGCTTTACGTACTAGGGCTTTGCTTAATGAGCCTTGCAACCAGCTCTTTAGGAATGACCCTAAGCGCTGGCCTACTGATTGGGTTTGGTTTATCAGGCACTACCTTTTCGGTCATTTTAGGTGCCGTTGGCCGTGCGGTCGCGCCTGAAAAACGCAGTATGGCAATGGGCATCGTCAGTGCGGCAGGCTCGTTTGGTCAATTCGCTATGCTGCCCGGCACGCTAGGATTGATTGAGTGGTTAGGCTGGTCTTCTGCGCTGCTGGCCATGGGGGCGATTGCTGCGCTGATGATACCGCTAGGCGCGATGGTAAAAGACCGCCCCCGCGCCAATGCGCTGGGCGATTTAAGCCTGCGCGATGCGCTTAACGAAGCGGCTGGGCAAAAAGGGTTTTGGCTGCTTTGCCTGGGCTTTTTTGTGTGTGGCTTTCAGGTGGTGTTTATCGCGGTGCATTTGCCAGGCTATTTGTTCGATAACGGCTTAGCGGTGCAGGTAGGCACCACGGTGCTCGCTCTTGTCGGGCTATTCAATATTGTAGGTACCTATACCGCTGGCTGGATGGGCGGCATTTGGTCTAAGCCGCACCTGCTGAGCTGGCTATACTTAATTCGTGGTGTAGTGATTACCGCTTTTATCGTGCTACCGCTGACCACCACCAGCGCTTATCTGTTTGGTATTGCAATGGGGCTACTGTGGCTCTCCACTGTTCCGCTCACTAACGGTATTGTGGCCTCGGTCTTTGGTGTGCGCCACTTATCCATGCTGGGGGGAATTGTGTTCCTGTTTCATCAGCTAGGCTCCTTTATGGGGGTATGGTTGGGTGGCTATCTGTACGACATCACCGGCCATTACAATACGGTGTGGCAGATTGCGATTATCCTCTCGGTAGTCGCTGCCGCTCTTCATTGGTTTATTAGTGAGAAGCCTCTCACCCGCCCCACTGCGCCCCAGGTGACATCATGACGCCAACCACTACGTTATGGACGGCACTTAGCCTACTGTTATTCAGCGGGTTCTTATTTCTGGCTTGGTGGGGATGGCAAACACTAGATCCATCACTGCTACTGTTTGGCAGCCGGTTATGCTAAATCACTGCCCACTTCATCAACGTTTTGGGTACTAATGTAACGTGGCTATTCCCTATCCTGGACATGTAGCTGTTGTGATCACGACGTTTATTGCCGTCGTGCTTGCCGTCTTACTGCATTACGAAGCACTGTGGCTAATCTCTCGACAAATTGAGCAGTCGCACCGCCCCCATCGCCAGCGTATTCTCGTGATGGCGTTCGGCGTGCTAGCCACTCATATCGCTGAAATTTGGCTCTTTGGTTTAACGGGCTGGTGGCTCTCGGCCATAAACGGCATCGGCGCCCTGAAAGGCTATGAGAGCTTTCACCTGCTAGATTATATTTTCTTCTCTTCAGTGACTTACACCACCGTCGGCTACGGGGATATCTATGCCGTCGGACCCGTTCGGTTCCTATACGGCACGCTGGCACTGACGGGCTTCGTACTGATTACATGGTCCGCTTCTTTTACATTTATCGAAATGCAAAAACATTGGCGTATTAATAAATAGCCAGCCCAACACGTTTTGCTAAGGACACCGCATGTTTGAAGTACTTATTTTATCGTTCGCGTTTGTTTTCGGTATTGCCGCCCGCCAAGTCAATCTTCCCCCGTTAGTCGGCTTTTTAGCGGCTGGGTTTGCCCTCAATGCGTTTGGCCCCAGCGTTGGCCTGCCTGACGACGCAGGCCCGCTCCTAGAGCATCTCGCCCACCTAGGTGTACTGCTGCTACTGTTCACTATTGGCTTGAAGCTAAATATTAGAAGCCTGGCCGAGCCGGTGGTATTAGGCAGCGCTTTGATTCACTTAGTCATTACCTGCCTAGTGTTTACCTTTGGGTTCTCGGTGCTTTTTTCACTACCGTTGGATACCGCGCTACTGCTGGCCATCGCACTGTCGTTTTCCAGCACGGTGCTGGCCGCTAAAGTGCTGGAAAGCAAACGTGAGCTGCGTGCACTACACGGCCGTATTGCCATTGGCATTTTGATTATCCAAGACTTGGCTGCCCTGGCAGTGCTAAGTATGTATAGCGGCCAATCACCCAGCCTGTGGGCTTTGTTGGTATTCCTACTCCCTCTACTTCGCCCGCTTTTGTACTGGCTAATGAGCATTGCTCAGCATGACGAGCTATTAGTATTGATGGGTGCGGTGCTGGCGATTGCCGTCGGCGGCATGGGTTTTGAAGCCGTTGGATTAAGCTCTGAGGTGGGCGCTCTGGTAATGGGGTTACTACTAGCCAATCACCCTCGCGCCCAGGAGCTTTCCAAAGCGCTATGGGGGCTCAAGGAAGTACTGCTGATCAGCTTTTTCCTGCAAATTGGCATGGCAGGCTTACCGGATGCCAATGCACTGTTATTTGCCGTGGCGCTTGCCATTGTACTGCCGCTAAAGGGAGTGCTGTTTTTTGCTCTGCTGATAGCCTTCCGGTTACGCGCTAGAAACGCTTTTCTGGGCAGTTTAAGCCTCACGGCCTACAGCGAGTTTGGACTCATCGTCGCCTCAAGCATTTTAGAGGAGTGGCTGGTTCCGTTAGCCATTGCCGTGGCGCTCTCATTCGTCATAGCGGCACCCTTTAACCGCTTGGCGCATAGCCTGTTTGACCGCTGGGAAAAACATTTAACTCGCTTTGAACGCCATGCGCGCCACCCTGATGAGCAACCCGTCAACCTAGGAACGGCCACTGTACTAGTGTTGGGTATGGGGCGAACAGGCAGTGCAGCTTACGATTTCTTCCGCAATAAAGGGCTAGAAGTGGTAGGTATCGATTCTGACCCCAACAAGTCAGACAACCAGCGCCATGTTTATTATGGCGATATTGAGGATGTGGGGTTTTGGCACCAGTTGGATATCCGCGGCCTCTCCGCTGTCACCTTGGCTACCCCCGAACTGGAAAGCAAGCTGATAGCAAGTCGCGAGCTGCGCAAGGCTGGCTTCACTGGCCAGCTATTGCTGGCATTCATTTTCAAGATGAAGCCGAGCCGCTGCATAGTGCCGGTGTCGATCAAACTTACCTATTGATGACCGGTGCAGGCATCGGCATTGCTGAAAAAACCTGGGAGAAACTGCAGGAAGCCTCGCAGTAGTATTAAGATGCGCCGACTTGGCGATGCCGCCAAAGGCGCATCAACACACCGTGTTTCGGTGAAAACAGTAGTGCCATAAAGAAGCAGCCGGTGGCCACTAATACGATAGTGCCGCCGGAAGCCACATCAAACGCAAACGATAGCCATAAACCCAGTACCGCAGAGCCCACCCCTACCCCGACAGAGATAAACAGCATGGTTTTGAAGCGGTCGGTGAGTAAGTGAGCCGTTGCCCCCGGCGTAATCAGCATGGCTACTACTAAGATAATGCCCACAGTTTCTAAACTGGCCACAATTGTGAGAGTGAGCAGCAGGATCAAACCGTAGTGAATGACGCCTGTGTTAAATCCCAAGGCCTGGGCTTGAGTTGGGTCGAAGGCGTAGAGCATTAGCGGCCGGAAGGCGAGCCAAACCACCAGCAGCGCTACGACGCTCGCTGCTAACGTCAGCAGAAGTGCTGACTGCTGCACCCCCAGCACATTGCCAAACAGGATATGCATTAAGTGAGTGCTAGAGGCAATTTTGCTGATCAGCACAATGCCAAGCGCAAAAGCCCCGGTAAACATAATACCCATTGCCGCATCGGATTTAATTCGAGTATGGCGCTCAATAGCACCAATCCCCAGCGACGTTAAAGCCCCGGTCACAAAGGCGCCAATAAAAAAAGGCAGCCCCAGCAAGTAGGCAATCGCTACCCCTGGTAGTACGGCATGGGAAATCGCATCCCCAAGTAGCGACCAGCGCTTTAGTACCACATAGCATGAGAGCATGCCGCAAATAGCGCCGACCATCATCGACGTGAGCAACGCCCGCTGCATAAACGCGTATTGAAAAGCATCCGAGATGCTATCAGGCAACAGGTTGACCGGCACCATGAGCGCAGCAATCAGCCCGGCCACTAGTGCACTACTAAAAGCGTCTAACGTATGTAACATGTCTGATGCCTACTATTTGGTTGCCAGCGCTGGGCTGCCAGCCACACTGACTTCGTATGCAGATTGCTCTATGGAGCTAACGGCTAGCTCCGCCAGCTTGCTATCGCTGAGCATCTCGTCAGGGGCTCCTTCTCCGCGGATAAATCGGTTAATCAGTACGACGTGATCCACATACCGGCGCGCTCCGGGCATATCGTGGGTGACCATAACAATGGTTCTTCCCGCTTCGCGCTCCCGCTTTAAAACATCCAGGATAAGCTGCTCGCTGGGCGGGTCAACGCCTGCCAACGGCTCGTCCAGCAATAGAATACTCGCCTCTTGCGCCAGCGCTCTGGCAAGCAGCACACGCTTTTTTTGCCCTCCAGAGAGTGCTCCAATGGGCCGGTCAGCAAATGCCATCATATTGACATCATCCAGCGCTTTTTCGACCGCGTGGTAATGCCGCTGCTCATGCCAGCGAGCAGGCAGTAACCGCCGCCACCAAGCATCTTGGCGCATATGCCCATAGCGAGCACTCATGACGGTTTCCCAAACCGAGATGGGGAAATCCCACTCGATTGCTTCTCGCTGGGCCATATAAGCGATACTACCCGCCTTTCTATGATGCTCAATCGCTTTGCCAAATGCATCAACCTGGCCACGCAGCGGCTTCATACTACCGGTTAAAACGTGAAACAGTGTCGATTTACCTGCGCCATTTGGCCCCACAATCGCTGTCCAGCGGCCTGCCGGTAACGAGAGATGGATATCCTCTAATACCGGCTGCCGTTGATAAGCAGCATAGAGTCCCTTTACTTCAATCGCAGCTGTGTGCATTGCTAGAGACGTATCCATAAAAATTACTCAGAAGCCAAGTAACGGCGCAGCAACGCCACATTATGGCGTTGCATAGCAAAATAGTCGGCAGCTTCACCATCAGGAGCACTCAGCGAATCGACATAGAGTGGCCCTGCCACTGGCAGCCCCGTATCACGAGCAATACTGGTCACGTGACGATCCGATATCGTGCTTTCCCAGAACAGAGCAGCAGGCTGGCGCTCCTTGATACGGTCAATGACTCGCATCAGTTGGCGCGGCGAGCCCTCTGTTTCAGCATTTGTGCCCCAAATACCGTCATGCTCAAAACGGTAGGCATCGGAAAAATAGAGGAAGGCCGCTTCACTAGAGAGCAGTATGCGGCGCTCATCTGGGATAGCTTCCAGCGATTGCTGTAGCTCTACATGAAGAGCTTGCAGCTGTGCCTCCAAGTTAGTCGCTCGCTGCTGAAGGGCATCGCCTTGGTGAGACAAACCATCTTTCAAAGCATTTGTGATAGCTTGCACGTAGGCAATGGCGGCACGCGGATCCATCCACATATGTGGATCAACATCCCCTTCCATATCGCCAGTAACGATCGACTGAGTGGGATAGCCAGAGGCTTCGGCAACGGCAACCATTGGTACATCCTCTTGCACAACCGACTCAACTTGACGCATCCACTGCTCAAGCTGGTAGCCGTTGTAGAAAACGATGTCAGCCTCCTCAAGCGCTGCAAAGTTGTCGGGGGTTAGCTCCCATTCGTGCACCTCAGCATTAATAGGCGTGAGTACCGTTACGTTGGCATCCTCACCGGCTACTTTTTTAACTAAGTCACCGAGCACAGAAAAAGTCACTGCAATATTGATGGACGGCTGCTGCAACTCCTCCGCCTGCGCGGTGGTCACAACGCTGGTCCAAGCCAATGAAGCGCTTAGTAAGGCCCACGCATACTGTTTGGGCATCCTGTTTCTCCCTCGTGCTAGGCTGGTGTTAAATACAACTGTAGCTCAACAAAAAAGCTTTGTGCAAACAGTTTAGCCTTGGCTAACAATTATCGTGAAAAATGCGCTACCATCGCCAATTAACGTTTCCACTAACCTTGATAACCTTTGCCAATGAGTGATCACGAACAGCAGCGCACCCTCTCTCCACGCGGTCAAAGCGGTGATGCACTGCCCCCCGTGGAACAGCACGCACAGCAGTATGAAACGGTGCGCAATGCACACGAAACCGAGTTGATCGAAGATTATGTCGAGCTAATTGGCGATTTAATTCGGCATCGTGGCGAGGCACGCGCCGCCGATATCGCCAATCGTATGGCAGTAAGCCAAGCAACCGTATCGAAAATGATTCGTCGCTTGAATGAACTAGGATTAGTGACCAGCAAGCCCTATCGCTCGCTTTTTTTGACCGAAGAGGGTCAGAAAATGGCGGAAACGGCCCGCGCCCGCCACGACATTGTATTGCACTTTTTACGGGCGCTCGGCGTAGATGACAGCACGGCAAGAATTGATGCCGAAGGGATGGAGCATCACGTCAGCGATAAGACGCTCACCATCATGCAGCGCTTCACCGAACAGCAGATTAAGTAGTCGCCCTCTCTCCCTAGCGGGGCACCCGAAGTGTAACGTCATCGAACCACGTTAAGTGATTCGATGACTAAACCGAATGTTATCGGCCTCTAGCATAGAGCGTATTCAGATCTTGATATTATCCGTCACCTTCCAGACACCAGGTGAATTCCATGCAGCCTGGTGTATGAGCTCTTTCTCTGCAAAATTGTGGGCTTTGCCACTTAGCGTGACATTATGATCATGCACATCTACTTTAATGGCATTAGCATCTTGAAGCGCTCTTCGTTTAAGTGCGGCCTCAATATTAGCCTTAACCGCCGTCGTTGTCGGCTTAGGCTTGAGAACAATCTGGTTACTAACACCGGTAACACCTGCTAAATACCGAATAGAGCTTGTAGCTAGGCGACGTTGATACTCCCAGGGCACCTCCCCTGTTAGCGTTACCCATCCATCTTCAACCATTACCTTAATCGGGTCGTTGGGAATAAATACATTCCACTCAAGCGTGTTCTTAACCGCACGTGCTATATCAGCATCAGTGCGCTGGTTCTCTCCTGGCAATTTTACGTCAATTTCCACGGCTACTCCTTTAATACCATCAACCCGCTGAGCCGCCTTCTCTGCATGCCATTTTTCAGCGTAACTATCAACATGACCCGCTAATGTTACAATGCCGTCTTTTACCTCTACGCCAATATCCGACGCTCGGACAGAGGGTTCATCGCTAAGTTCCGCAAGCACATCTTTTTGAAGTTGGCTATCTGATTTTGACATCATCAATACTCCTTTTTTTGCAGTTAATCTTTCCGTCAACTAAATGACTTTTAAATAATTTTCGATTTACTTGACCTCAAGTTTTCTCCGTAACGCCTGTTTGGATTTGGGCATGGTGATTGTCAGGATGCCATCTTTGAATTTGGCCTCTGCATGCTGTGTATCTACATCTACAGGCAAGGCAATAGTCCGAGCAAAAGCGCCTTGCCATATTTCCGAGTGATAATATTCATCTTTCTTTTCTTCGGTTTCACCAGATCGCCGCCCTTTTAACATCACAGCATGGTCGGTGATCTCAATATCGATCTCCTTACGATCAACACCAGGCATCTCAGCACGAACGACCAGCTCCTTTTCTCGGTCAATAATGTCAATCTTAGGGTTATTCTGGGCAAAAAAACCGAGCCTTTCCTTTATCACATCATCTCTAAAGAAAGGCTTTAGCCAGCTACGCTCAAAAAACCCCTCCATTAATCGATCAAATTCTTCAAGCGGATTTAGCGACCGACTGGCTGGTAATGCGCTTGACTCCTGACCCGCAACCACAGGTTTGTTGGCAGTTTTTTCCACGACTTCTCTCCTATCTACTTTCATCTGATTTCGTCAAAATCCATATCCAGCACGTTTAATCCTAGGCATCAAATAAAATGCCATTAGATGTCACTTGGATATTTATAGTGCAAACATTTTTTTTGAAAAGGTGACCAACGTAACGAAAAAGTATTAAAACGTTTAAAAATTGACCCAGAGCAACTTACCTCTCCATGCAATCAACCAAAATATTATTGCCAAATAAGAGCTTACAGGCCACTTTAAAAATCAAAAACTTAACAAAGCGACATGATACTTTTTACTTATCAGCCAAGCCGATTTCATAGAAAATTTAAAACGAAGTATCTTTTAAACATAGATCACTCAGTGGCAAAAACGGCTTCAGGATACTAAATCAAAGATAGGCAAGAGACAGGCAGCCTAACTACCTGTATGAGGTTTCATGTTGATGATTTACGACGACACTCAATACCAAAATATCGACAGGCTAGTACGTGCATCATTGGCCGGGCTAACACTCGGTATTTCCCCTACATCGGCCATGCTGACTTATTTGGACTGGCTATCTAGCCTCCAGCTTTCTCCTGGAACTCAGGCTCATCTACTACAAAAAGCAATGAAGAAACATCTTCGTTTACTGGCTTGGGCCAGCCATTCGGCTTTCGACCCCAATGCCACTCCTTGTATTGAGCCTTTGCCACAGGATCGTCGTTTTCGTGATCCTGCTTGGCGCTATTTTCCCTATAACCTGCTTTATCAAGGTTTTCTTCTTCAACAGCAGTGGTGGCATAACGCTACCACCGGACTACGCGGCTTATCTCCGCATCACGAACAGGCAGTAGAATTCGGTGCTCGTCAGTGGCTTGATGTGTTCTCGCCCTCCAATTTTTTACTAACCAATCCCACTGTGCTCAAAAAGACCTTTGAAAGCGCCAGCGCCAACCTAGTTCAAGGACTACAGCATTGCTGTGAAGATATCCAGAACCACTATCTTGGCAAAAGGCCAGTGGGTGCTGAACAGTATGTGGTTGGTCAAAATATCGCCATCACGCCAGGCAAGGTGATATATCGTAATCATCTGATTGAGCTAATTCAGTACATCCCTACTACCGAAAGGGTACACGCGATGCCTATACTCATTGTGCCCGCATGGATTATGAAATATTACATCCTGGACCTGTCGCCACATAACTCGCTTGTTAAGTACTTAGTCGATCATGGCCATACGGTTTTTATAATTTCATGGCGTAACCCAACGCCAGATGATCGCGATATTGGAATGGATGACTATCGGCAACAAGGCATTCTGGCAAGCCTTGATATCATTGAACACCTATTTCCTAGTCAGAAGGTACATGCAGTAGGCTACTGTCTTGGGGGCACACTCTTGGCCATTACCGCTTCTGCAATGGCGAGAGATGGAGACAATCGTTTAGCCTCAATGACACTCTTCGCCGCGCAAACGGACTTTCGGGAAGCTGGCGAATTGATGCTATTTATTGACGAAAAGCAGCTCGCCTTCCTTGAAGATTTGATGTGGGCCCAAGGTATTCTTGATACTAAGCAAATGTCCGGCGTCTTCCAGATACTGCGCTCTAACGATTTAATCTGGTCCCGGATCGTTAACGAGTACCTGTTAGGCAAACGGCAACCCATTAACGATCTCCTCGCTTGGAACATCGACGCAACGCGTATGCCCTACCGTATGCACTCTGAATACTTGCGTCATCTTTTTTTAAATAATGATCTAGCCGAAGGTCGCCTGCGAGTAGATGGCCGTCCGGTGGCACTTAGCGATATTCAGATACCTATCTTCTGTGTCGGAACTGAGTGGGATCATGTCGCACCCTGGCGATCCACCTATAGGTTGCTTCTCATTGCAGATGCGCCTGAGATTACTTTTTTACTCACTAGTGGAGGTCATAACGCGGGTATTATTAGCCCCCCTGAACAATCGCATCGGCATTATCGGATAGCCACCGCCTGTGAAGGTGACTCCTATATTGATCCAGACACCTGGCTGGAACGCACAGTAATTAAATCAGGTTCATGGTGGGCTGCATGGCAATCATGGTTGGCAACAAGGTCAGGCTCTCTTATTAAGGCACCCGGCGTGGGTTCACAAACCTACCCACCGCTCGAAGACGCCCCTGGTAGCTATGTTAGAAAAACATAGTCACAAAAACATAGCCAGAAAAGCACAACGCCTGTATTGCTAACTCGATGAAGATGCTATGCATGCTATGCTCTTTGAGGATGGCTATCAAACAGAGCTGATCAGCATTCACAGTTACAAAGCACCATCTCTCCAGCACAATCGGCAAAGCATTAAAAAATCACTAAAAGCCAGATAATTATTCTCAGCAAATTTATCAACACAATACGCATGATAAAAGCCATTCTTAAAGACTCTATTTTGTACAACCTATAGATACCTATCCCTAATGAACCACACTTCACAAAAAGCTATAAAACAAACACCACAAGCTGCAAGCTTTTCATATAGCTAAAACTCACTGCGAAACACTATCATTAAATTTCAATTATTCTTCACACTATGCACTGTTCACTCAGGAAAAAACACAGGCAGGGGGAGGGGATATGGAAATACTAAACAAACTAGGAAGTTTAAATACACATCGAAAACATATATATGGGTCACACTCATTTTTAGAAACACAGGATTTAATCAACCTTTCTCAGCCTCTATTCACATTACGTAAAAAAAACACGTTAGCTCACCAAGGAAAACCATTTCAAGGATTATACGTTGTACAATGTGGTACATTAAAGCAAATAATTCAACATGAAAATAAAAAGGAACTAATCTCACATTTCTTTCTTCCTGGCGACATAATAGGCCTAGATGCTATTGGGGAGGGTAATTATTGTGGCACTATCAGCACCATTGAAACCTCAGGCTTATACCATATTCCGTTTAGAACCATTGATGAACTGCCCATTTCTCACTCAAGCCATATGCAATTATTGCGCTGCTTGAGTAGAGCAATATACCTCGAACACTCTCGTATGTGGCAAATGATCAGCCAGCCATCAGACGTTCGCCTTGCCTGCTTTTTTATTATGATGTCATGTAAATTTAGCGCCTTAGGGTATTCCCCCCACTGTTTCAGGTTGGCTATGTCACGAAAGGAAATTGCTGATTATCTCTGCATGGCAATTGAAACGCTCAGTCGACTCGTTAGTCGTTTTCAACAGCAAGGCATATTATCAGCGCATGGTCATGAGTACTGCCTCCTGAACCCAACAGCCTTAGCTGCAATTGCTGAAAGAAAAAAATGAACTCATAAGCACTACCAATAACTTTAGTAATGAAACTGATATAAATAATTTTTGGAGGATAATCACCCTGCTCAATGTATTATAAGCTTATTTTATTATAACTATTAAACAGTGCATCATCATGCTCAGCGCACTTGCTGTGGATACTCCTAAAAGCGCCAACACCATGTCCTTCTGTGCATCCCAAATATCTCCCTGGGCACCTAGGTATGACTCCCCCAATTCCCCCGGGAAGAGCACAACCGCCATCCACTCTGCAATCTCATAAAACGCCGAATGGGATAAAATCAGCATCACCGGTAGTAGGTGCCATAAAACGGCCTCATGCAGTAGGCGTCTTTTTACAAGATCTTTCAGTAGTAGAAATAGTAGCAGTCCATAAAGGAAATGCACCCAGCGGTCGTACTGATTACGCTCAAAGCCAAACCGTTCGTCCAGAGAAAACCCAAGCAAGGTTCTCAACCACTGGTCATAGGGCACTTCAGAATAGGTATAATGAGCACCAACTTCATGAAATATTAAAAATAGAAAAATACTTAACCATGCCAGACGTGAGACACCACCCTGATACCACAACCAACCCAATACGGGCACTGCGGCAAATACCAGAATATTTTCAAGCAGCCAATCTGAACGGTAATAAGGCGCTATGGCCAGCCATATCCAAAACAGCACAAAGCCAACAAACAGCCATACAGGAAACGGATCAAGCGTTAGCAGCCGAGCACGTACTCGCTTAATCCTAGACACACTCGACTACCTCTGTTTATTGGTTTAGCCAGCCTGTTCGGCGCATCACAATTTTCTCGACTTCCAATATAGCCATCATCACCATCCTGAATCCGTGAAGCCGGCGCCGACACTTTCCCTATCACCGCCAGCGAGCACTTTTTGATCATTCGCCCCGTGCAAGTTGGCTTTCGCAAGCCCG
>NZ_JAMZBE010000036.1:0-28869 GCF_024158645.1 Halomonas sp. 707B3 | reverse complement strand
GGTTTGAATTGGGCGATTGCCAACCGCTGCGAAGTGATTTCGATGTCGTTAGGGAGCCAAAGTCCGGTGCAAGCCGCCTACACACATGCCGGGGCGGCGGCGCTGCGTAACGGCTGCCTGGTGATTGCCGCAGCGGGGAATGCCGCCACACAAACGGGGGCACCGGCCAATTCACCCACGGTGATGTCGGTGGCTTCCTTAGATCCCAACTTATCGCCCTCCAACTTTTCCAATCATGGCAAAATCGAAATTGCCGCCCCTGGCCGAGATGTTTTTTCGTCGTGGCCTCGGCCTACGCGACATAAATCGATTAGCGGCACCAGCATGGCCGCGCCGCACGTGGCGGGCTGTGCAGCGCTCTGGGCGCAGTCAGATGCCTCCCTACGTGGGCGTAAGCTGTGGGAGCAGTTAGTAGCGTCAGCCAAACCTTTGCCACTGCCTGACACCCAAGTGGGCGTAGGGCTGGTACAAGCCCCTTAACCATCACGCCGCGCTGGGCGGTTCTTTCCAAACGCCCAGCGCACGACCTGTGGAGATACGTTCAATGGCAACGGTCGCGCTATGGTTGATCACGATTTCCAGCGATCAGCCGATTGATGACATCGCCACGCGCCTCACTGCCGAAGGGCTCACCATCCGTGAGGTGCTCAAGGAGATAGGCTGCATTACAGGCACGGCAGACGATGCCACTGCGCAGCGGCTGAAAAAGGTGAAAGGCGTGGTGGATATCGCGCCGGATATGCAAATTGACCTGGGGCCGCCGGAGGCGGATCAAACCTGGTGATAATAGCTGTCAGTTCGCTGTAAATCGCCAATGGAAAGGGGCGGCCTGAGTGTTGAGCCGCCGATACTTTCCTAGAGATATTCCAGCACATCAAAGTGGTCGCAGCCCGGTA
The DNA here is from genome assembly GCF_024158645.1 of Halomonas sp. 707B3. Classification (NCBI taxonomy): domain Bacteria; kingdom Pseudomonadati; phylum Pseudomonadota; class Gammaproteobacteria; order Oceanospirillales; family Halomonadaceae; genus Halomonas; species Halomonas sp. 707B3. The sequence goes on along the minus strand of NZ_JAMZBE010000036.1, from coordinate 27,973 downwards.
GGTCAATCAACTCGGTCTGTACGTTAGCTGCGCGAAGCGCTGTGACAAAATCAATCCCTTGCTGGCGAAAGGTGGGTGGGTCGTGTTCGGCAATGACCACTTGGCTGGGCGGCAAGTGGTCTAGCTCGGCAAACTGAGGGCTAAGTGCGTGCGCTTTGGCTGGGGTGAGGCCGAGTGGCTCGTTTATATAGGTAGTTACTAGCGGCGTTAAATCATAAACACCGCTGACCAACAGCAGCTGTTTGATTGGTAGTTGGCTTCTTTTGGCCACCCAATAGGCTAACTGGGCACCAGCACTGTGGCCACCCAGCAGAATGGGGCCTACGCCACCATTGTCGGTAAGCGCACGATAGGCGACTGCCAACCCTTGGACGCATTGGTCAATCATCGTATCGATAGCGTTGTGCGGCGCTAGGCCGTAGCCCAGCGAGGCAAAAGCCATGCCGCGTGCCAAATAACGCTCAGCTAGGAAATCAGTGGAGGTATTATCCAGCTCCTGCCAGTAGCCACCATGGATAAACACCATGAGTGGCCTTGGGTTACTAACCTCAGGCATAAAAAGATTAAAACAAGCCGCTGGGGCATCGCCAACCTGCAACGCAATGGGCTGATGACGTGCAATAAGATCTCGCCCAGCAGCGGCTTGGCGCGCGAGGGTGGCTTCAAAATCACGGGCAAAGTGACTGGGAGAGTAGGCTAGATCCTGGCTTATTCTGCTCATCATGGTCTTAGGTTCTGTCTGAAAACTGGCTGCGCTCGGCCATACGGCGTTAAAAATCGGCTCAAAGTACTCATTTACAACATGTAAACTCCGTCTTTTCGCCGACTTTTCAGACAGAGCCTAGGTCACGGCGCTGCGCACGTGAAACTGTGAGTTCTGATATTCGCCGCTTTTCAACACGGCACGGAAATGATGAGCGGCCTGCCAAACATCTTCAAAGCTCAGATAAAGCGGTGCAAAGCCAAAGCGCATTAATCCCGGCTCCCGGTAGTCACCAATGACACCGCGGGCAATCAACGCCTGAACGGTCGCGTAACCATGTTGGCTGTCGATCAGCGATACTTGGCTGCCGCGCTCACTGGTCGCTGGTGTCATATCTTTAATGCCGTGGGCTTCCAAACTGTCGGCTAGGCACTCGCGGAACAGCTCACTCATAGCCAGACTTTTATCGCGCAGTGCCTGCATATCTACTTCGGCCCATAGAGAAAGCGAGGCTTCGAGCGCTGTGTAGGCAAGGGCGGAGTGTGTGCCAGTGCGAAAACGAGAAATATCGCCAGCAGGGGCGTAATCGGCATCAAACGCAAACGGCGAGGCGTGACCGTGCCAACCGGAAAGCGGCTGCCAGCCGCCGTCTTGCACATCTTTATGGACATAGAGAAACGCCGGAGCACCAGGGCCGCCATTCAGATACTTATAGGTGCAGCCCACCGCATAGCGTGCCCCCGCGCCGTTAAGGTCAATAGGCAGAGCACCTGCCGAGTGGGCAAGGTCCCAGATCACTTCGGCACCGTGATCGTTAATCAGCTTCGTAGTAGCGGCTATATCGCGGAGCTTGCCCGTGCGGTAGTTCACTTGGCTAAGCACCACTACTGCCACACCATCCAAGTGTGCAGCCAGATCTCCATCTTCGGGCAGAAAACTGTGCTCAGCACCGCTTACTCTGCAAAAGCCTTGAGCAATATAGCCATCGGTGGGGAAGTTGCCGCCTTCGGACAGCACTGCCTGCCGCTCCGCCGGTCGTTGCTGCCAGATATACCCTAGTAACTTAAAGATATTCAAAGTGATATTGTCGGTAACGCTCACTTCGCCGTGCCTGGCGCCAATAATCGGAGCCAATAGGTTGCCCAGGCGCTCTGGTGCATCGAACCAGCCCTGGTTCCAGCCTTTGATTAACTCGTCGCGCCATTGGTCTAGGGTATTAGTGACGGCCTGCTTGGCCGCCATTGGTTGGGCGCCCAGGGAGTTACCATCCAGGTAAAGCACGCCTTCGGGCAGGGCGAAGCGCTGTTTGAAGTGGGCCAGCGGGTCTTGTTGGTCGCGCTCTCGAACGCTTGCCAGGGTTACACCGTTGAGGCTTAAGCTCATATCCATTCTCCAGACAATCGAATGCCATCACGTTCAGTTCAGGGTGGGCTAGGCGTCGCCGTTAAATAGACGTTCTGACGCTCCACAGTTCAGGGAAGAACTGTAAATCCAGCGCCTTGACCAGATAGTTGACTCCCGCCGTACCCCCGGTGCCGCGCCGGTAACCAATAATGCGCTCCACCGTTTTCATGTGGTTAAAACGCCAGCGCTGGAAGTTGAATTCAATATCTACCAACTTCTCGGCAAGCTCATAGAGATCCCAGTGCTTTTGACTGTTGTGATAGATCGCGCTCCAGGCTGCTTCCACCTCGCTACTGGCGGTATAGGGAATGCTCCAATCGCGCTCGATTTTCTCTTGCGGAATAGCAAACCCCCGTCGCGCTAGCAGCTGCAGTGCAATGTCGTAAAGGCTCGGCGCGTTCAGCACTTTCTGAAGTTTTTGATAATGCTGAGGTCTAGAGCGGTGCGCTTCGATTAGTTTGGCATTCTTGTTGCCCAACAGAAACTCGATTTCGCGGTACTGATACGATTGAAATCCCGAGCTTTGGCCTAGGCTGTCCCTAAAGCTGGCGTAATCCGCCGGAGTCATGGTTACCAGCACTTCCCAGGCTTTGATTAACTGCTCCTGTATGCGGGAAACCCGGCTTAGCATCTTGAAGGCTGGAGAAAGATTGTCTTGCTGGATATACGCAGCCGCCCCGTGTGCTTCATGTAGGCAGAGCTTGATCCAAAGCTCCGAGACCTGATGAATCACGATAAAGAGCAGTTCGTCGTGCTCTTTGGATAATGGATTCTGGCAGGCCAGGAGTGGCTCAAGGTCTAAATATTGACCGTAGCTAATGTCCTGGTCCCAGTGAATGGCTTCGTGATCATCGTTGTTATTGGGGAGTTGCATAGTTAGCCTGCCTTGCTTATTGATGTTTGTACGTTCGGCTCGCTTAGATCCCAGAATATGTCAGTCGCCAGTTTAAGTCTCTGATTGAGTACGCTTTCAATCAAAGTCTGCGGAGGCCAAAACGTGGTTTATCATCGCTGTAGACAGATTATATTTTGATTGGGTGGGTAGGGGCAGGGTGACTTCATAGAGTTCCGCTAAAGGAACAGTCAATTTGATAATGGTGGTGGCGATATTGAGCTCAGCCCTGCTTTCACTCAAATTGAGGCGTTTTAATGCTAAGAGTGCCACATGCCTAAGAGCGAAAGCAGGTTGATTGATTGCCGCATGTTGCAGGAGAGTTTAAATAGCGAGCTTATGCTTGATATGGTCGATAACCAAACCATGCTCATGTTGTGGGCTGAACATCACGATATCCGTATCCTCTTCCGCACGAACGCTGTGCCCAGGTGGCCAGTAAAACAAATCACCTTCCTTCGAGGTTTCCTCGCTGTGGTCAGAGAATAGCGCAGTGATAGCGCCTTTGACGACATAACCCCAGTGCGGGCATTGGCAACTGTCCCCCTCAAGGCCGTGCAGCAGTTCGGTGATATCAGTGCCGGAACCAAAGGAGAAGTATTCAGCACCCATTTTCCCAAACCCTGTTACGTCTCCAAAGTCGGTTTGCTGTCGGGCGACTGCTCCAGGTACGTCTAACTGGACAGGGATAGCTTCTTTTGAAATGTGCATAACGCGCCCTCCTTTCGAGGTGCAGGGCCACTTGGCCCGCAAGAAGTATAGTTGAGAAGAGGTGGATAGCTATGTTGTTGCGTTTTAGGATGCTTTTATACCGTTACCTTGATTGATTTCAATAAATTGGCTTGGCTATTTATTTAACAACAAGTGCCTAGCTGCTGCGCCTCTTTCCCGTACTCCGCTTACCTGCTGCACTACTTCGACTCCCCGTAGTTTTCTTACTGCCGGTACTTTTACGCCGTGTGTAGCTTTTCTTAGTGGCTCCGCTGCGTTTGGCGGGGCCTCCAACTTCGCCTTGGGCGGTTTGTAGGCTGTGGCGTAGTTTGGCCGCGTCGCTTTGGCTTAGTAGGGCGCGTAAGTCTTCCAGCAGCGCGTGTTGGAAGGCGTTGGGGTCGTCTTGCTGTTCAGAGATCGCTCGCAGGCGTTGCTCCCAGAGGGCAGTGCGTTCCGGTGTGCTGACGGCGCTAGGCAGCGCGGCGATCAGTGCGCAGCCGAGTTTGGTGGCGCGTAGGGCTTTTTGCTGGCGCACCAGGTAGCCGCGCTGCACCAGAGTTTCGATAATGCCTGCGCGGGTGGCTTCGGTGCCCAGGCCGTCGGTGTCGCGCAGAGTGCGGCGCACGTTTGGGTCGTCCACGTAGCGGCCAATGTTCATCATTGCTTTGATTAAGCTGGCATCGGTGAACGGTTCTGGTGGCCGGGTCTCTTTTTCCTCCACGCCTGCGGCGAGTGCTTGGCAGGTTTCGCCTTGGGTGAGCGGCGGTAGCGGCGGGGTGTCTTCGCGGGTGGTGAACAGTGGCTTCCAGCCGGGGTCGAGAATGCTTTGGCCGCGAGCGCGGAAGGCTTCGTTCAGCAGAGTGAACTCGGCTTTCACTTCAAAAGTGCGCAGCGGTCGGTAGAACTGCGCCATCACGTTGCGCACGATCAGTCGAAACACATGGCCTTCGGTGGCGGAAAGTTGGCTGAAATCGGCGGGCTTGCCGGTCGGTGCTAAGGCGTGGTGCGCGCCCACCTGCTTATCGTTCCAGGCTTTCGAGCGCAGGGTAAAGTCGGCCCCGTTGAGCCAACCTCGTAACGTGTCGTCATTCTGGCAAGCACCGGAGAGGCTACGCTGGGCAAGCGCTAGGTGCTCCTCCGGCAGGTAGCGGCAGTCTGAGCGGGGGTAGGTGATCAGTTTGTGCTGCTCGTAAAGCCGCTGGCAAATATCCAGCACCATCTGCGCGGAAAGCCCAAAGCGGCGGGCGGCATCTACCTGCAAGGCAGAAAGCGAGTAGGGCAGCGGTGGCGCTTGGCGCTTCTCCTGTTGGTCTAATGTGGTGAGCGTGCCGCGTGCGCCGGGTAGCTGAGCGGCCAGGGCATCGGCGGGCGTGCGGTCAATCAGTCGCCCTTGCTCATCCAAAGGTTGATGCGCTTTAGGAGCCCACCAGGCACGCAGCTGGCCTTGCGCCACCTGTAAATCTACCCAAAGCGGGTAGAAAGGATGGGGTTTGAAATCACGAATGCTGTTGTCCCGCCGCACAATCAGCCCAAGCACGGGGGTTTGTACGCGGCCTACCGAGAGCACGCCATCGTGCCCGGCTTGGCGGCCGGTGAGCGTCCAGGCGCGGGTGAGATTAATGCCATACAGCCAGTCAGCCCGAGAGCGCGCCTGGGCCGCCTGAAACAGCGGCTGAAACTCCGTATTCGGGCGCAGGCTGGCCAGCGCTCGGCTTACCGCTGGGCGGTTGAGGTCGCTAATCAATAGCCGCTGCACCGGGCCACGGTACTTCAAATGCTCGATCACCTCCTGCACCAGCAGCTGGCCTTCGCGGTCCGGGTCGCCAGCGTGCACCACGCTGGTAGCCTGCTTGATCAGTTTACGAATCACCGCTAGCTGGCCACGGGCTTTGGGGCGCGGCGCGAGCTGCCACGTGCCGGGCACGATGGGTAGCCGGTCGAGCCGCCACTGTTTATCGACGGGGTCGTAGGCTTCAGGAGGAGCTTGTTCCAACAAGTGGCCCAGGCACCAAGTCACCGTGGTATCGCCGCAGATAATCGCCCCTTCCTGACGTTGACCGCCGCCGGGCAGGGCATCGGCAATGGCACGGGCGAGGCTGGGTTTCTCAGCGATAATCAAACGCATACGGTATGGCCCTGGCATATATAGAAAACAGACGTTTATGTTAGCAGAACCTGCCCTGCTGATAGAGGGATTAGGAGTGAAAATTTATACAGGTATAGAACATGTCTAGTGCGTTCGTGATGTATAGTTTTTGTATAAAATTATCGGATTGAGTAAGCTGTCGCAAAGCACTGGGAGGCGGTTTTTATGCGCGAGCGCGGAAGAACACGACGTTTATTTGGGCTGGGTGCGCGTACGGGTGGTGCCCTGCTGAAAACGCGGCTAGGCGGCCAAGCGGATTGGCAAGCGCTAGGTGAGGCGCTGTTTGAAGGGCTTTCTGAATTAAAAGGCCCGGCCATGAAGCTAGCTCAAATTATGTCCCAGTGGGATGACCTGCTGCCGCCGGAGCTGGCCAACGAGTTGGCCCGCCTGCAACGCCAGGCTGAGCCGATGCCCTGGCCGAAAATTCGCGAGGCGCTAGTGCTGCAGTACGGTGATATCCAAACGCACTTCCGCGAGATTGAAGAGCGCCCCTTTGCCAGCGCTTCGATGGGGCAGGTGCACAAGGCGGTGACCCACGAAGGTGAAACCGTGGTGCTCAAAGTGCAGTACCCAGGGCTTGCTGAGGTTTTAGAGAGCGACCTTAAACAAGTGAGGCGCATTATGGGACTTGGGCGCTGGTTCAACGTCCCTCAGGCACGGCTAGATGCGCTGTTTGAGGAGTTGGCAGCCGGGCTGCGGGACGAGCTGGACTACCACGCCGAGGCCCAAGCGCTGGCCCGTTACCGGGAGCGCTACCAAGATAACCCAGCGCTGGTGATCCCCGAGCCGCTGTTTGAACTCTCCGGCCAGCACGTATTGGCCATGCGCTTTGTCGACGGCACCCCGCTACGGGATTTAGAAAGCGCGGATGACGCGACCCGTCAAAAAGTGGCCGTTGCACTGGCGGACTGGATTACCGAGGAGCTATTTACCTACCGTGAGCTGCACGCTGACCCCCACGCAGGCAACTTTGCCTGCGATGAGCAGGGCCGCTTAGTGATTTACGATTTGGGCGCAGTGATTCCCGTTCCCGAGGCGCGGCTAAAGGCCATGATGCAACTGCTGGATGCTACCCTGGCCCAAGACCCAATGGCCATGGATGACGCGCTGATGAAGATGGGCGGCCGCCAGGGCCAAGGCGCTCCGCTGGCGCTGTATCGCGAGTCCGCTGAGTGTATTACGCCGCTGTTTGCCCCCGGTGAGCAGGATTTCAGCGATGTGCGCGTTCACCGCCGTCTGCGGGAGCTCACCCCCAAAGTGTGGGCGGCCATGGACCGCCTTCAGCCACCGGCAGATACGCTGCTGCTCTCTCGAGCGCTCAACGGCCATTACTGGAACTTGGTCCGCTTAAAGGCCCGTTTAGATATGCACGACCGAACTCAGCCGCTGCTGGGCTGGGCGCGTACTGCTTAGCCAAGGCCCTGCCAAGCGATGACCGCTGCGGTAGCCCCGCCAGCCATGCTAGACTATTGCGCTTTTTAATCGGTTTTACAGATTTTATAGTCTTGAAGACAGTGGAGACGGCAATGCTGGCGGTATGGGTCGATCAACTGCTGGGATTTGCCTCTGGGGCACTCTCGGCAATCAGGCAGCAGGAACACTACCCCGATTTTATGACGTGGGTACGTGACAAAGGCGCGCAGGCGTTTAACGGCGATGTGGCCACCGCACAGGCGCTAGCGCCCATTCTATGGTCGCAAACTCCGCTAGAGCGGCTGGATTTTGCTAGCGAGCCCTTGGCAACACCTGGCCGCAACGAGCCGTGCTGGTGCGATTCCGGACGTAAATATAAGCAGTGCTGCTACCGCGTTAATTTCCCGACCGACATCCCTGAACAGATGATGTGGATGCTCTCGCTGCGCGAATGGAAGGGGGCCACGCTGAAGGCGGCGCTAGATAGCCAGCAGGCACCGCCACAAGCGCTGCTAGAAGCTGGGCTGATTGCCGCAGAGAGTGGTCAAACCGGCCGTTCCATGCAGATTCTTGAGTCGCTGTTTGATGGCAGCGACTGGTCGCGCCTGCCAGAGCAGGCTGAGCCTGCTTTTGAAATCCTGCTGGATATCTATCAAGAACGTGGTTTTACCCGCAAGCGTGCCGACCTGTTGGACGACGTGATGGAGCGCGGGCCGCTGTTTTTGCGCGGCGTGGCGCTTGAGCGGCTGTGCTTGATGCACCTGGATAACGATGATTTAGACAGCGCCCGTGCGGCGTTCGTCAAAGCTCAGCAGGCGCTGCCCGATTCGCCAACGCTGGCCTACATTGAAGCCATGCTGCTACTCCATGAAGGCCATGAGAAAGAGGCCAAAGAGCGCGCTAACTTCTGGTATCGCCGGTTGGTGCGCCAGGGGGATCTAGATGAAGACCAGCTTGATTTCCTGGCCGCTCTGGCAGATAACCCCGGCGCAACGCTAGCCGACCAGCTTTTGAGCGCTGAAGAAGATATGGCGACGCCGCTGGTCTCGCTTCAGGCGCTGCTAGCGGCGCTGCCCATTGCTCCCAAGCTTTCCATTGAGCAGGATGCTGAGACCGGCCGCCTGCACTATACCACTACCGCCCGTGAAGAGACGCTGTTTGCCGCGTGGCACGAGCAGTTCCAGGTCATGGTGGATGAAGAGGTGGCGCTGGGCTTCCGTGATGACCCTTGGGGCAACGCGGTGGAGTGGATGTCGGAACTGTGTGCCCATCCGGAGTGGCTGGATGCGCCCCAGGTGGTGCAAGACCTAACGCTGGCGCTAACCAGCCGATTTGGCAGCCTGCCGTGGATGGCACCCAGCCTGCTGGAACCGTTGGCGCTGCGCCTTTCACGCTGGCTGGAACAGGCCCGTGCTGCGGGCGACGGCAGCCTGTGCTGGGACGACGCCGATAATGCCATGCTGCTGCGCACCGGCTTGGCGCTGGTCGTCGGCATGGAGCGTGGCGCGCGCCAACACTCCCGGGAGCTAGCCGAAGAGCTGCTGGCGATTGATCAGGAAGATAGCTTGGGTCTGAAAGAGCTGGTGCTTGACCAACTGCTGCGCGACGACCGCAACAAAGAGGCGCTAGCGCTGACTGAAGAGCCGCAAAAGGATGACGGTTCACTAGTGCTTGGGCTATTGATGGGGCGTACGTTGGCGTTGTATCGGTTAGAGCAGCAGGAAGCCGCTGAAACCGCACTGGCCGAGGTGATTGCTCATAACCGCCATGCGCTTGAGCTGCTATGTGCCGAGAACCCGCGGCCTTCCATGCCTCATGCCGATGGGCAGGTGGACCCCGGCTCGCGCGCAGAGGCATGGCAGTACCGTACGCTAATGCGTGATCAGTGGCGCACCACGCCAGGGGCGCTGGATTGGTTAGCCAGCCACCGCTGAGCTGTTTGCTGACTGTTTTTAGCTGCCTGCCTCGGGAACCGGAGTAGGCACTAGTTGCTTATCTCGGCTTATCCAAATGGCCAGTAAAATGGCGGGTAAGCCGAGCACTGTGGCCACCACAAAGAAAGTGGCATAACCCTGAGCGCTCACCACGATCCCGCCAAACCCGCTCAGGAATTTCCCCGGTAGCGTCATGAGCGACGAAAACAGCGCGTACTGCGTGGCGGTGTACGCCCGTGAGGTCAAGCTTGAAAGAAACGCGATAAACACCGCACTGGCAAGGCCGTTGGCGAGGTTATCGCCAATGATCGTGACTACCAGCATCGGCACCTGATTACCGGTCAGCGCAAGCATCGCAAACAGCAGGTTGGTGACCATCACCAGCCCCGCGCCAAAAATCAGCAGTGGGCCAATGCCATAACGGGCCACCAGCAGCCCGCCCAGAATGCCTCCTGCAATGCTCATCGCAATCCCGAAAATATTGGTGACGTTGGCAATAGTCGCCAGTGAAAAGCCCAGGTCGATATAGAGCGGGTTGGCCATTGATGCCATGGCCAGGTCGCTGATACGGAACACGGCAATAAACACCAAAATACCCATCGCCTTCACCCCATAGCGGCGGAAGAAGTCGGTAAACGGGCACACAATCGCTCCAATCACCCAAGCGCCCAAGCGGCGCAACGTTTTGGGCTTTCCACGGCTGGCGCGAATAAAGGCGCGCACTTTGGGTTCGTGAATTAATTGCACGGTTAATGAAGCGCGCTTGGGTTCTGGGCGAATCAGCACGGTAAGCACGCCAATGCCCACCAGGGCGGCCATGGTCAGGTAAGCCGCGTTCCACGATACCGCCGATGCCACATAAAGCGCACCGGCCCCTGCCGCCAGCAGCCCGCCGCGATAGCCAATAATGTACGTGGAGGCCATGGCCGCCTGGACATCGTCATCCGCGGATTCAATACGGTAGGCGTCTATCGCAATATCCTGCGTGGCGGAGCCAAATGCCACCAAGAGCGCAAAGGCGGCGACCCAGCCTAGGTTGCCGATTGGGTCTACTCCTGCGAGGCCAATGAGACCGGCGGCAATCATGCCCTGGGCCAACAGCATCCAGCCGCGTCGTTGTCCAAAAGCGCGGGTGAGCAGAGGCAGCGCGAGCCGGTCTACCACCGGTGCCCAGAAGAATTTGATGGAGTAGAGCATGCCGATCCAGGCAAAAAAACCGATGGCAGCTACTTCGACCCCGTCGCTACGTAGCCATGCGGAGAGCGTCGAAAACACCAATAGAAAGGGCAAACCAGCGGAAAAGCCTAAAAACAGCATGGTGATGACAGGCGCTTTGCAGTAAATACCAAGCGCCGCCAGCCAACTGCGCTGAGGAGTCGGGGTGGGCATGTAAGGGTGTACTCCAAAAAGAAAACATCGGTGTCTAGGCCCGCTCAAAAACCGGTCGGTGTTAGACTAGCCCTGAGGTTGATGGACTGAGTTCCATGACAAAGCCGACAGCTTACCGGAGAGGAGTTTTCCATGTCGATTACCGCCCATCAGGTAGTGACCCTGCACTACGTGCTTAGCGATGTGCTCAGCGATGGCAGCCCCCGCGTGCTGGATGACTCCAATGCACGTCAAAAACCCCTGGAGTATCTTCACGGCCACGATAATATTTTGCCGGGCTTGGAGCGAGATTTAACCGGCAAAGCCGCAGGTGATGAACTAAGCGTCACGCTGGCTCCCGCTGATGCTTACGGCCTGCGTAACGAAGAGTTAGTGCAAGAGGTGAGTCGCGCGTCATTTGGCGGTGCGGAGATTGAGCCAGGTAGCCGTTTTCAAACCGAAGGCGAGGCTGGCCCGCAGATTGTCACCGTGCTGAACATCGACGGCGATAACGTGACGGTGGATACCAACCACCCCTTGGCAGGTCATACGCTGCGCTATCAGGTGAAGATTCTGGACGTTCGCGATGCCACCCGCGCAGAGCTTGCTAAAGGCCATCCGCTGCCACCGGGCACTGAACACAGTAAAGTAGAAGACCGTAAGGTGCTCTAAAAAAGCCGTTTTTATCGGGTGAAGCGCGTTAAAAACTGACCTGTATCAAGTTCCCGTTTACCCTTGCGGCCACCATTTTAAAAGCTTGACCCAGGTCAGTTTCCCCTTCTCTGAACGCAGTACGATGGCCCCATACATCACGGCGGGAGGGGAGCACCATGTACTGGGATGATGCGGTAATTTTCGGCCTAGTTACTGTCGCGCTAATGATCACCTTTATGGTCGGTTGGGTAGGCTTTGTGGTACGTGACCATTTGCGTAAGGATGAACGTAAGAAGCCTTAATTCAGCAGGCTGTGTCAGTCGTCAGGGGAGGGGGCTTACGTTAATGTGTAAGCTTCCTGTTGCCGGCCCAAGGGGCCGGCTTTTTTGCGTCTTTTTTTTAAGTTGTATTAATAACCGTTGAAGCGCATTGGCAGTTATGCTTTGGTAAAGTGCCTGATTTAAGCCTAAAGTACTCAACCACATTAGGAAATTCACTGCTATGAATGCTGTCTTTTCACGCTTGCCGATGCATTGGCGCTGTGGGGCGCTAATAAAAGCAGGATTAGTACTCGTCTTTACCACTGTTGGGGGGGCACCTGTCTCGGCAAATGCTCAGGCATTAAGCCTGATTAATGGTGAGTCAACGCAAAAGATCGCGCTCGGCGAGCTACGCCACCAATCGGATGTCACGTTTACAGTGTTCGACCCTTATCAGGGCCGCGACGTTGAAATGCGCGGCGTTGCGTTTCGTGATTTTTTAATCGAACACTTTGGTGAGATACCGCCAGCATTGCACTTTACGGCCTGGGATGACTACGAAGTGAGCCTGGGGGGCTGGGATGACCCAACCTGGTACTTGGTGACGTTTGAAGATGGCGAGCCGCTGACGCTACGCTCACGGGGGCCTATTCGGTTAGTTGAGCGCGAATATTCGGGCCGCGATGTGGCTAACCTGCGTGATTTCAACGATTGGGTCTGGATGATTCGCAGTATTGAGGCGCAATGGTGAGTGCCACGCCGCCTAATAAATCGCCGGTCTCGTCACGCTTACGGCGTGGAGGGCGGCGTTACGTCACATGGTTGACGCTAAGCCTTATGAGCTTTGTTGGGCTGATGGTACTGATTGTGTACGAGGCGCGCTGGGTTTACCCAGAAATACAGGCTTATTTCAGCCAGACGGGCAGCTTAACTGGCCAACAGTTGGCGACTCGTGCGCGTGGTTACGTGCAGCGCGCCCAGGAAAAGCTGCTGATGGCCTCGTCGCCCGTTGAGCTAGGCGAAGCGCGCCTTTCATTGGACCTGGCCTATGGCCTGTTTGATGTGCATATCTACCACCAGTATTACGCCTGCACTGCATCTAGCCTAGCGTTGATAGATGAGTTGGCTGAGCTCATTGACGCCCAACAGATCGATCCTTTTGATGCGGCCCATGCGCTGTTTATTCCAGTGGAGTGCTTAACTCGTATTGAGATGGATCAGCTGGATCGCCGTGGTATGGCCATCAATGATTTCTCCTCCAGCACGCGCCGTCATAATCAGGTATTGATCTACTCCAGTCTGCTGATTTTTGTCTTAGGCTTGCTCTTTTGGGCGATGCACGAGCGCCAATTGCGGCGCACCGAACGGGCAACTGCCGAGAAGTTCTCCTGGATGGCCCGCGCAATGCGCGACCCACTCACCGGTATCGGTAACCGCAGTGCGCTCCATCAGGATGTCGCCGCTTACTCAGGCCGCTCCATGGGGCTGATTCTGGTCGATATCGATTTCTTTAAGCAGTATAACGATGCCTTGGGCCACCCTGAGGGGGACCGCCTGCTGCGCCTGCTGGCGAATTTACTAGGGGATGCGCTCGGTGCCGAGGCCACGCTATATCGCCTTGGGGGCGATGAGTTTGCCGCGTTGCTGCCGTGTCCCACTGATCAAGCGCTGACCCAGTATTGTGAGGCGTTACAAGTAGAGCTTGAGGCGGCGCAGTTCTCGCACCCTGCCCATCCCGATAACAAAGATGTCACCTTAAGTCTTGGTGGAACGCGCTTTGTGGCCGATGCAAACTCGTTTGCGATGGCCTATGAGGCGGCCGACAAAGCGCTCTATCAGGTGAAAACAGCGGGGCGTGATGGCTGGCAGGTTACTGCAAGCGCATAACATCTTTGTACATCGGTGCCAGGCGGCCTAGCATATCGTTGCGGGCCGCTAGCGGCACCCCTTCCTCTACCATGGCCGCATCCAGGTACTCCACTACTCGATTAAAATGCGCATCGGTAATGCCCATGGTTTGGTGGGCGCGGTCCATGGGTGGGCCTTCGTACTGGCAGGGGCCGTCGCTTACATCACACAGCTGAGAGGCCAGCGATGCCGCAAACAGGTCAATATTGCTATTGGCAAAGTAGCTGACGATCTCTTCGTCATCGGCAATGCGGTAAAGCAGGTTTTCGACCACGGCTTCAATGGTGGGCTGGCCGCCGATACGCTCATACAGCGTGGCGTGTTGGTGATGCTGGGCACAGCCGGTTAGCAGCAGCGTACCGATGAACGCACTGGCCATTAGCAGGCTGCGCGAAGTGCTTTTCAACGTCGTGTTTAACAGTCCCATGGCGGTTCCTTTTACATAGCCCTTGTAGTCTTTTACGCAGCTCGGTGAAGTAGCAAGAGCGGTTTAAAACGCCGCCTGTAATGAGAGGTAGCCGCCACGCTGGGAGGGCAGACCTGCAATATCGCCAAGATCTAGCCAAGCGCCGGTGAGCGAAACATGCTTATTAAAGAAGTAGGCGCTGTATACGCTTTGCCAATCCTCTTCATCGGCGGCGCTGAGGTTATCCGGCTTTTGGCGGTACTCGGTGCCCACTACCCAATTAGGCGTAACGAAGACGCCAACGCTGCCTTCTGCCATCCAGGCGTGACCACCTTGGTCGCCGCCAAACCCCAACAGGCCGCCTTGGTTAGCGGATGTGTTGCGTAACGTGGCGTTAAGTAGAACATTGCGGCCTAAAAAGGCGTTAAACAGCAGCTTGCTGGCGCTCAGGTAGGCATCGGTGCCGTTCACATCATCTGCGCCTAGGGCCGTGGGCACGGTGCCATCCACTAAGCGTTTGTGCATGACGCCCGCGCTCCACACGCCCAGCGGGTGATAAAGCACATCGCCAAACAGGCGCACTTTCGCGCCATAAATATCCTGCTCTAGCTCGCCACCGAGGGTGGAAAGCTCGAAGGTTTGGCGGGCAATCGAAAATTCCATGCGGTCGTGGAGATTGACGCTGGCGCCGGTGACGGTGAGCTGATAATCATCGACCCACGCCCGAGTGGCGGCAGCAGTGACACCTATCTCATCGTCGCTTGCAGTGCTGGAAAGTACAGCCCAGGGAGAAAGGCCACCCCCTGCCGCTCCTTCAATGGCACTTACCGCGCCGGTGCCTAAAATGCGGCTACCCGCCACGCTGGGCGTTGCTGCTAACAGAGCGCTGAGCGCTGCTGCCGCTACGATGGTGCGCTGCTTTGATGAGCCATTTTTGCGCATAGTATTCCCTTTTTTCGTTAATTAATTGCCGCGGTGGAGAGGTGCAATGGCTTAAACTCATCTAGCCAGCCGGTAATGGCATCGGCTGGCATGGGTTTGGAAATCCAGTAGCCCTGCAGGTAGTCGCAGCGCAGCTGGCTCAAAATCTCCGCACTGGCGCTGTTCTCTACCCCCTCCGCAACAATTTTTAGCCCCAAGTGATGGCCCATCTCGATCGTCGAACGGACGATGGTGAGGTCTTCTTGCTGAGTGTCGATCTTCAAGACAAAAGATTTATCGATTTTCAGCTCATCCACCGGTAGGCGCTTAATTTGTGCAAGTGATGAGTAACCGGTGCCGTAATCATCTATGGCGATCTTTAGGCCCATCTGGCTGAGCGCCATCAGCGTTTCTGTAGCAGCTTCTACATCCTGCATCACGGCACTTTCGGTGACTTCCAGCGCCAACTGGTCAGGCGTTAAATCGTAGCTCTCAAAAAGCTCGGTGATATGCATGGGCAGGCCAGGGTCAATGACATCGCTGGCGGAAAGGTTGATCGCCACAGAGAGGTGGTGGCCTCGGCGTTTCCAGTGATGAAGCTGTTCGCAGACGTGGGCTAACATCCAGTCTGACAGTAGCCCAATATTGCCCGAACGCTCGGCCAAGCCGATAAACTCATCCGGGGGCACAAACCCGAGGGTGGGGTGACGCCAGCGCATCAGCGCTTCAAATTGGCAAACACGGCCCGTGGTGGTATCCACCTTCGGCTGGTAGGCCATCCACAGCTCGCCATTATCGACGGCCTCCTGAAGGTCGCGGATGAGCATCAGCTGACGTAGATGCTGCTCATCCTGGCCTTCTTCATAGCGCTCGTGGCTATGGCGATGACGCCGGGCCTTGTCGAGCGCAATATCCGAGCGGCGCAGCAGCAGCTGGGCGTTGTCGCCATGTGCGGGATAGTTGACTTCCCCGGCGGAGAGCGAAGGCATAATCAGCGATTTATCCAGGCTGATGGGTTCGCTGATCAACGCCATGATCTCTTCGCGTTTGTGCCGGTTAACATCTGCCTGCTCAAGCACCAGCATCAGTTCGTCACCGTCTAGGCGGTAAGACTTTATGACCGGAGAAGGCAGGTCTTGCATGCGCTTGGCGAGCGTCACTAGCAGATGATCGCCCAATTCGTAGCCGAAGGTGTCGTTAATGCTGCGAAAATCGTTGATCGAAAAGCGCAGCAGTGTGAAAGGTTGCCCCCGCTGAGTTAACCGCTGAATATCTTCAAAAGCGCTGACTCGGTTAGGCAGGTTGGTCAAAAGATCATGGCGCGATTGGTGCAACAGCGTGGCTTCGCGCTTGGCGATATCTTCCTGCATGGAGAGCAGGGTAGTGGCCAACTGGTTAGTTTCTGTGACCGAGCTGCCGCTTGAAATGTGTTCAATACGCTCGCCTTGGCCAATGCGCTTCGCGGCCTGTGCCAGGGCAATCAGCGGTTGACTAATGCTGCGGGCGCTCCACATGGCCGCTGCCAGCGTCAGCAGTAGCATCAAAGCGACAATACTTAATAGCTGCCACTGTAAATGGCTATAGGCACCTAGTAGCTCTTCACGGGATAGCTGAATTAAGGCAAAGGATTGGTGCTGTTGGTCTGCTAGCAGTGTGGAGGCATAAGACAGGTAATTGTCATCTTCCGACATTTGGCTGCGGGCTGTGTAGGCGCCTTCCATCAGTTTATCGCTATGGCCGCTCATTAGACCCATTGCCAGTTGCGCCTGGTGCGAACTGGCGAGATAGCTGATATTGCCGCTGGCATCATAGGTAACAATGCTGATTTCCAGGCCGGTTAGTGCATTGATCTCTTCGGTTACCCCTTCGTCAATCAGAAAGCCCATACCGACCCAACCAATCAGATTAGGCGCACGTACAGGCATGAGCACAAATTCGTAGGGTTCGCCTGCGGCAATGACCACACCCACGCCGCTGCCCGTTTGCTGGGCGCGCTCAAACAGCTCGGGGAAAGGCATCCGGCTGTCTTCCGGGTGATGGCTGCTGGCCAGCACATTGCCGCTTAAATCACTGAGCATCACCATATCAGCGCTTGCACGATCCCCATGATTCGCCAGTACTGAAAAGAGAGTGGCTGTATCCTCGGTGGCGACGGCGCTTTTAAAACCAAAATCGTCAGCCAAAATCGCTACGTTATTGCGCAACTGCTCGCCTCGAATATCGAGCAGTTGTTGAAATACACGTGCTCCTACCTCTAGGCGCTGGTTACCCTTCGCTAGCGCATCGTTTTGGGTGGCACGCAAAAACGCCACACCTGTGGCGAGCTGCGAAATGATTACTACCGTCAGTAGCACTAGTGTCAAGCGCGTGCGAAAGCGCATAGTCACCTCTGAAATTAAAAGGCGCCGTTGTCAGCGCCTGTCATCAATGGTTGTGCGTCGCATCACGGAAGCGTTGCTGCAAGGGTGAGAGCTTAGGAGGTTGCGGCGGGAGGGCGTTTAGCTCTAGTGCCACGGTAATGTTATCGGTGTCGCTAATCTCGCCTTCCCACCAGACGTTTTGGCTATCATCCACACGGCTATGCCATACCCGCATACGGTGGCGACCTTCGGGAAGTTCAGGTAGTTCGAGCGTGCCTGTGCTATTGGTGAGGGCCGCGTAGGGGGCATCGCTTACTACAATAAACGCTTGCATTTGGTCGTGGATATTGCAGCCGAGCACCACGACACCTGCTTGTTCAAAATGAACAGGCGGCGGTGTTTCGCTCAGAAATAGCTCAAGATCAAATGTTTTTGCAGGCGAGAAAGAGAAAACATGATGGCGAGTAGTATCTTCATTTGGAAATGCCACATAGCTACCGGTGGGTACCGTTGTTACGTGGGGGTTAAACGTGGCATCCCGTTGGATAATATTGTTAGTTTGCACTTCAGAGGGCGTCGCTTTTTCAAAATAAACTTCAACGACAGCGTTTTCTAAAGGCGTTCCCTCCACATCCGTTACGCTAACGTTTGCCGCATGAGCGTGTAAGCTGAATAATGCGGCCAAACAGCCTAATGGCCAGGCAGATGGAGAAAAGCATGAGCCATTACGCGATAAGAGCATGGGGAGGTACCTAAATAAGAGCAATCGAAGTGGCTAATCATGTAACTATTGTGTTGAAAAGTCATGCTTTCGCACTAACGATATACTCACAGAAAGTAAAAAAGAGTAAACAATAGGGAAGACAAGCGCCTACTATGGTGTCGCTTGGTCGGTGAAGCTAGAGTAATTTCAGAAACAGTGTTCGTTAACCTGTTGGCCTTATCGATCAGGAGACATGTGATGAGTGACTCTACCGACAACACTAAAGACCTTTTAAGCAAGCGCCGTTCACGCCGCCAAGTACTGGCTAGTCTGGGTTTAGGTGCAGCTGCCCTTTACGTTGCGCCTACCTTGTTATCAATGGGGCAGGCCGAAGCCCGGGAGCATCGTCATTCGCGCCCAAGTCGCTCACGGCCTAGCTATTCGCGTCCTAGCTACTCTCGCCCTCATTATTCTCGACCTCATTACTCTCGGCCGCACTATTCGCGTCCCCGTTACTCCCGGCCTGATTATTCCAGAGCGCGCCATTCTCATCAGCATCATTCACGCCATGGCCATGGCTATCCTGAGCGTTATTACTCTCGGCCCCAGCGCTCACGTTGGGAGCGCGACGGCGTCATTGAAATTCGCCTAAGCCGTGTGCTGCCGCGCTGGTAAGGGAACGGCTATGCCGAGCCACCATCAAGATTATACGCTCGAAGGCGTTGGGCCTTGCCTTCGGTTAGTGAATGCCGACGAGTTGCTGCCCGTCCTAACAGCCGCCATGCCAGGCTGGCCCTTGACGCCTTGCGCCGCGCAAACCCAATCGCCGGAGATCTGCGTATGGCGGCACCCGCAAGGGTATTGGCAAGAGGCGCCCGCGCTTCCTGAAGGAGCGCTGCTGGACAGTGCGGTAGGAACTGCCTGTAGCGTTATCGCGGATGCGGCCGGCGCGTATTTTTATCGTCACCCGGAGTTAGTGGGTTTGCACTGCGGATCAGTGGAAATCAATGGCCAGCTAGTGATCTTTCCCGATACATACCGGGCGGGCAAAAGCACCTTAACCGCCGCCTTTGCTGCGGCCGGGCAGCGTGTGTTTGGCGATGATGTGCTGGCGCTCAACAAGCAAGGGGAAGGGATTGCGCTGGGCGTGGCACCTCGCTTGCGGCTACCGCTGCCTGACGCGATGTCTCTTGAGTTTCGTCAGTTTGTACAAACGCACCTTGGCCCCCAGGATGCCCGCTATGGTTACCTTCGTTTGGACAATACGCAGTTAGCTAGCCACGGCCAGCGCTGCCCGCTGGGGGCGATATTACTGATTGACCGCGATGAATCGCTAAACGAGCCCCAGCTTACCCGCCTTCAGCCAGGCGATGGGTTATGGCAGCTGTTACAGCAAAATTTTGCCGAGCACGAATCTGACCAGGCGCTGATCGAGCGCTTCTTGCCACTGCTTCAGGGCTTACCCTGTTTTCTGCTGCGCTACCGTGATGCCTTTGATGCAGTCCAGTGGCTCACGAAACGCTGGGGTAGTGACACCCTAGAGAGCTTGGCACCGGCCAGCCAGCCCCGTGGCGATACTCCTGACGTGATACCTGCCCTTGAGCCAACGGATGCGCGCCAGTGGCAAGCCAGTGAGGCAGCGTTTGAGTTTCCACTAGGCGACGAGCTATTTGTGATTGCCGAGGAGGGCGGCGCGATTCATCGGCTGAATACCACCAGCCGGGCCGTGTGGGCGCTGTTGAATCACGAACCGCTGGATCTGGAATCCGTGAGTGACACGCTCACAGGCTTTTTTGCAGGCGCAAAATTTGAGCAGGTTCGCCAAGACATCGCTCAGCTACTCGCGCAGTTCTATCACGCTGGATTAATTAAAGACGTTAACGCTTAGCGCCAGTGATCTCGCCATGCTTTGAGCACTCGCTCCGGGTACCACGTCTTCCCCAGGCTGCCGTTATAGCGAGCGAGAGCGCGGGTAAAGTCGCCCCGTTCGATGGCAAGGTAGTGGGCTAAAATCGTGCACCCATAGCGCAGGTTGCGGTTGGGTTCGGTAAGGTCGTCCATGGGCAGGCCAAGCTCAGCGACCCAAAAAGGCATGATCTGCATGAGACCTACCGCGCCCGCCGAGGAGACCGCATCGGCATTAAAGGCGCTCTCGACCTGGATTAACGCCAGCACCAGCTCAGGCGGTAACCCGGCCAGTCGGGCCTCTTGGTAGAGTCGAGTGAGTAAGGTGTGGCGTTGTTCAGGCGAGGCGACAAAGCGGGAAAGCGGCGCATCCATACGGCTGCGCCACTGCTGTAACTGCCACTGAACGTAGGGCGTTTGTGGGTCGGATGCTTCCAGCGTGGGGCGTAGGGCAGGCTCCGCTACGCTTGGCGCGGGGTGGGCAGCCACCATTATGCTGCCCACCAGCGCCCACTTCACGTACCGAGGCGACAAACGCCACCAAGGAGTGCTCAGTGACATACCTGCCGATTACTCGGCGCTAACAAGGCCCGCTTGTTCACGCAGGAAGTCGACAATCTTGTCGGCAGGAATCATAGTGGCTTCGCTATCGCGACGGCCTTTGTACTCCAGTTCGCCGTTGTCTAGGCCACGGTCGCCAATCACCAAACGGTGTGGGACGCCCATCAGTTCCAGGTCGGCAAACTTCACGCCAGGGCGAGTGTCACGGTCGTCCAGCAGTACGTCTAAACCAGCGGCGGTCAGCGTTTGGTAGAGGCGCTCGGACTCTTCACGCACGCGCTGTGACTT
Organism: Halomonas sp. 707B3; assembly: GCF_024158645.1. Taxonomy (NCBI): domain Bacteria; kingdom Pseudomonadati; phylum Pseudomonadota; class Gammaproteobacteria; order Oceanospirillales; family Halomonadaceae; genus Halomonas; species Halomonas sp. 707B3. Next base: position 7,436 of record NZ_JAMZBE010000036.1, on the reverse strand, counting down.
ATGCGCGTTCATCGGTACTAGCGCGACCTGGAAAGGTGCGATGGCATTGGGCCAAATAATGCCAGACTCATCGTGGTTCTGTTCAATCGCCGCCGCCACCACGCGGGTCACGCCAATGCCGTAGCAGCCCATCCACGGGTGGCTGGTTTTGCCGTTGTCGCCCAGCACGCTGGCATTCATCGCTTCGGAGTACTTCTGGCCAAGCTGGAACACGTGGCCGACTTCGATGCCGCGCTTGATCGAGAGCGTGCCTTGGCCATCGGGTGACGGGTCGCCTTCTACGACGTTACGCAGGTCAGCGACCTGAGGCAGAGCCGCATCACGCTCCCAGTTGATGCCGAAGTAGTGCTTGCCATCGACGTTGGCACCCGCGCCGAAGTCGCTCATTAAGGCAACGCTGCGGTCGATGATAATCGGCATTTTTAAACCGACTGGGCCTAAAGAGCCCGGGCCTGCACCCACGGCGGCACGAATTTCCTCTTCGCTGGCCATGGTCAGCGGGGCTTTCACCTGAGGCAGGTTTTCCGCTTTGACTTCGTTGAGTTCGTGGTCGCCGCGTACCAGCAGTGCAATCAGGCCACCTTCCGCCGCGTGAACCATTAGCGTTTTGACGGTTTTCTCAATGGGCAGCTTGAACTGCTCTACCAGCGTGGCGATGGTTTTGGCATCCGGTGTATCAACCAAACGCATCTCTTCGCTGGGGGCCGCGCGCTCGACGTTGCTGCCCAGCGGCGCGGGCAGCGCTTCGGCTTTTTCGATGTTAGCAGCGTAATCAGACGCGTTGGAGAACACGATATCGTCTTCGCCGGAGTCGGCCAGCACGTGGAATTCGTGAGAGCCCGTGCCGCCAATAGAGCCGTTATCAGCAATCACCGGGCGGAAGTCGAGGCCCAGGCGCGTGAAAATACGCGAATAGGCGTCGTACATGCCTTGGTAAGTCTCTTTGAGCGAGGCTTCGTCCAGGTGGAAGGAGTAGGCATCTTTCATGATGAACTCACGCGAGCGCATCACGCCAAAGCGCGGGCGAATCTCATCACGGAATTTGGTTTGAATCTGGTAGAAGTTCACCGGCAGCTGCTTGTAGCTGGCGATCTCTTTGCGCACCAGGTCAGTGATGACTTCTTCATGAGTCGGGCCCACGCAGTAATCGCGGTCATGGCGATCTTTTAAACGCAGCAGCTCAGGGCCGTACTGTTCCCAGCGGCCAGACTCCTGCCACAGGTCGGCGGGTTGAACGGCAGGCATCAATACTTCTTGGGCTCCTGCACGGTTCATCTCTTCACGCACGATGGCTTCAACTTTGCGCAGGGTACGCAGCCCCAGTGGCAGCCAGGTGTACAGGCCCGAGGTGAGACGGCGGATCATCCCGGCGCGCAGCATTAACTGGTGGCTGATAACTTCAGCGTCGGCCGGGGTTTCTTTTAATGTCGCAATCAATAATTGGCTGGCGCGCATGGGCGTGAGCATTCCTTGGTTGGTAGCGGTGATGCTGAATCGTTGTGTCGAACGTAGCGCTTAATTGAGCGTTGAATTCGGCATTGTACGGCTAAGCGGGTAAGGCGGCAAAATCCTTACTAGGCTGCCAAGCGTGTGCTGATCTTGAAGTGTGCTAGAATCAAGCTGCTTTTGATGCGATAGCCCTTGATTTGAACATAATAAGCGCGACGATATTGGCTATCGGTACGTTAAGATTTCGAGGGAACCTCCATGCAGCAAGCAGTTCGCCGTTGGTTAACGGGGGCCGTTGTAGGTGTCTCCATTGTGGCATTAAGCGGTTGCGGTACCATGTTTTACCCTGAACGTAAGGGGCAGTTGAGCGGTGATGTTGACCCGGTGGTGGCGATTGCCAATGGCGTGGGTTTGCTGTTTTTCATCGTTCCAGGTGTGATTGCCTATGCCGTGGATTTCTCTAATGGCACTATCTACCTGCCCAGCGCGAGTAGCGCATCGGTGGATATTCACCATTTAGACGACGCTATGGATATGGCTTCATTAGAGAAGCTGCTGTCAGATAAAGCGGGCCAGCCGGTGAGCTTGGAGAACGAGCTGCTGGTGATTGAAGAGATGGGCAGCTTGGATGAAGCGCTGGCCATGGTTCGGATGTCGGGCGTGCTGGATGAAGAGCGGCTGGCCACGATGTAGAGGGTTAGCGTCTTTATCTGAACGGACGTCTTAAACGCCCCTGGCAGGTTAACCTGCCAGGGGCGTTTATGTATGGCCGCACAGCTTTTAGGATGTTGCTTTCGCTGTGGTGATTTTCAATACCGCTAAGCCAGCCACCAAGCCCCAAAAGGCTCCTCCGATCCCCAGCAGCGTAATGCCCGAACCGGTTAGCAAAAACGTCACGATGGCCGCATCGCGCTGTTCGCTTTTTTCAAATGCGCCTGCTAAGCCACCGCTTAGAGTACCCAGCAGCGCAATACCTGCCAGTGCCAAGACGAGTGCGCTGGGCAGGGCGTTAAATATGCCGGTCACCGTTGCCCCAAAAATACCCATGGTTATATAGAAAATGCCTGCGGCAACGCCTGCGGTATAGCGCCGTTTGGGGTTGGGATGAGCATCCGGCCCCATGCACACGGCGGCGCTAATAGCGGCCATATTGAGCGCGTAACCACCAAACGGTGCGAGCAGCAGCGTAGCGCCGCCTGTCCAGGCGATCAGCGGCGAGCTGTTGGGATGGTAGCCTGCCGCCCGCAGTACCGCCACGCCGGGTAGATTTTGAGTTGCCATAGTGATCACGAACAGCGGTACGCCAATACTCAGCAGCGTCATTGGGTTGAACGCGGGGGCAGTAAAAACCGGGAGCGTGGGCGTGAGTGGTATACCTTGCGTGCTGATTTGGCCTTGCAACAGGGCAACAGCCACGCCGGTGAGCAGGACGCCGGGCACTGCCAGCGTGGGCCATAAACGCCTGCCTGCCACCCAGGCGGCCAGCATTGCTAGCGGCAGCAGCCACTGACGCTCCATCACGTTAAAAAGCTCAAGTCCAAAGCGCAGCAGAATACCGGCTAGCATGGCGGAGGCAATGGCGCTGGGAATGTGGCGCATCAAGCGCTCGAACAGCCCCGTGACGCCGCATAAGGTGATCAGTAGCGCCGAGAACAGAAACGCGCCGATAGCTTCCTCGATGGGAATGCCGGGAAGGCTCGTCGCCAGAAACGCCGCTCCCGGTGTCGACCACGCCGTTAATAGCGGCATCCGGTAGCGCAGCGATAGCCCCAGCGAGGTCAGGCCCATCCCAATGCCTAGCGCCCACAGCCATGAACTGATTTGTGCGGTGCTGGCACCGGCGGCCGCTGCGGCTTGGAAGATAATTGCCGCTGAACTGGTATAGCCAATCACCACGGCGACGAAGCCCGCAATGACCGTAGACAAACTAATATCGCGCCAAAGACTGGGCGCAGCGGAGTCGTGGCAGGTGGATGGCGCTTCCATGGGTGGCCTCTCCCAAGCGGTGATGGCAAAATGTGCGTTATAGCGCACAATCGCCACGTTACCACTGTGCGTTATAGCGCACAATAGGGGCTGCAGGCTGTGTCACATATCCAAAGCGGTAGTCAGGAGAAGCCAATGGCCAGTGAGCCACACACCATTGCGGAACATATTGCGGGGACGATGCGGCAACTGCGCAAAGAGCGTGGCTGGAGCCTGGATCGTGCTGCCGGTGAAACCGGGGTGAGCAAAGCCATGCTCGGCCAGATCGAACGGGGCGAGTCCAGCCCGACGGTCTCGACGCTCTGGAAGATTGCCAGCGGCTTTCGGGTGTCGTTTTCGACGCTGTTCGATAGCGACAAGCCCGCATTAGGGGAGCTGCACCGGGATGGCTGGGAGTCGGTATGGGGCGACGACAGCGCCGGTATGCAGGCGCGGCTGCTGTTTCCTTACGACCCGCTGCTGGGCTTCGAGATGTTCATGATCGAGCTCGCCCCTGGGGCGCTCAGTGAATCGTCGGCCCACGCCAGCGGGGTGGTGGAGCACATCGTGGTGGTGGAAGGAGAGATGGAGCTGCGTATTGACGAGCGCTGGCAAACGCTTCGGGCAGGCGAGGGGCTGCGCTTTTTTGCTGATCGGCCCCACGCCATGCGTAATAACACCGCGACGCGATTACGCTTTCACGACGTGATTCACTACTTGCCCGGCGCGGCCTCTGGCACTTGAGCGCGTAGCCAGTTGAGCTCATCGGCCCAGATCTCGGGTTCGATGGTCTCTAAAATCATCGGAATGCCGTGGATGCGCTCGTCTTGCATAATGGTGCTAAAGGCATCCAGCCCGATATTGCCCTTACCCAGGCTGTGGTGGCGGTCAACGCGGCTGGCAAAGGCGCTTTTGGCATCGTTCAAATGCATGCCGCGCAAGTACTCAAAACCTACGACCTTGCCAAGCTCATCTAGGGTGGCCTGTGTCGCGTCGCGGGTGCGGAGATCGTACCCGGCAGCGAAAGCGTGGCAGGTATCGATACACACGCCCACCCGGGATTTATCCTCTACCTGATCGATAATTTCGGCCAAGTGCTCAAAACGCCAGCCGAGGTTGGTGCCTTGGCCCGCGGTGTTTTCGATCACGGCGGTCACGCCCTGGGTGTCAGCCAGCGCTTCATTGATGGAGTCGGCAATGCGCGCCAGGCACTCGGCTTCGCTGGTCTTGTTCAGGTGGCTGCCTGGATGGAAGTTGAGCAACGTCAGCCCTAGCTGCTCGCAGCGCTGCATCTCATCCAAAAACGCCGCGCGGGACTTGGCTAGCCCTTCAGCTTCTGGGTGACCCAGGTTAATCAGATAGCTGTCGTGGGGCAGAATCTGCTCAGGGCCAAAGCCGTGGGTTTTGCAGGCCTGCTTGAAGGCCGAAATGGCCTCGTCCGTTAGCGGTTTCCCTTTCCACTGACGCTGGTTTTTGGTGAACAGCGCAAACGCCGTTGCACCGATATCAACAGCACGAAGGACGGCCTGATCCGCGCCGCCCGCCGCGCTAACGTGCGCACCAAGATAGTTCATCGTTCTCCTTATCATATTGTCCCAGCGACGTTGCCCCAGTGTCATTGCTTAAGTTTAAGCAGGTTAAACAGGTTAAGCGGGCTGGCCTGCGCATTTGCGGTTGTCTAGGTAGCGTTTAAAGGCAGCAGGTTCATCGGTAATGGCGCTGGCAATGCCCCAGGCCCAGCGGCTATCAAACGCGCTGGGGTCGTTGGCGGTGTAGCAAAGAATTTGGTAGCCGTCGCGGCACATGGCGGCGGCCTGGGTCTGTTTGAGCCGCGGCCAATGAGGGTGAATACTAAACGCCTCGACCGCTTCGCACTGTTCGCGCCAGTTTTTGGGCACACTGCCAAACAGCGCGCCTAACGCCAGGGCCTCTTTAGGGGCATGTTGGCGGCAGTGGGCTAAGGCTACGGGGTCGAACGACGAGATCACTAGCCGCTCAGGGGGGAGGGCGGCTAGAACAGCAGGCAAGACCACGTCCACCAAACGGATGGGGTCACGCCCTTTGTTGACCTTGATTTCTAAGTTAACGCCCATCTCCAGCTCGTTTAGAAGGGCGAGCATAGCCTCCAGGCTGGCCATCTTTTCCCCCGCAAAGCGGTCACCAAACCAACTGCCCACATCTAACTGCTGTGCCTGTTGCCATGTCAGGTTGGCGAGCTCGCCACGGCCATCTGAGCAGCGGCGAACGTCGCCATCGTGCCACATGACCGGTGTATCATCCTTCAGCAGCTGTACATCCAATTCCACCCAGGTTGCGCCTGCTTGGTGGGCGGCGCGTACGGCTGCCAGGGTGTTTTCGGGCGCGGCAGCGGAGTAGCCGCGGTGGGCGATGAGCGTGGGGACAGAAATTGCGGGATGGGTCATAGCCACTCCGTGTAGTGGTCGCCAATTGAGCGTCATGAAGCACAATGTTGCCAAGTTTAGCATGGGTGCATGACGACGACGTGTCGGCCTAGTGAGCTAATGGCTTGATTAATGACGCCCAACGCGGTTGGATAGCGCGCAGGGTATGTCCAATAATTAACAACAGGAGTGTCATTGATGTCTAAGCGTATACAACTTGCTAACACTGGTGGGTCAGAGGTATTGGAGTGGGTCGATGTCGAACCTGCCGCTCCCGCTGCCGGTGAAGTGCGCATCGCTAACAAAGCGGTGGGGCTGAATTTTATCGATATCTACTTCCGTACGGGACTTTACCCTGCGCCCGCCATGCCAACAGGGCTAGGCACCGAAGGCGCGGGCATTGTGGATGCGGTCGGTGAGGGCGTCACGCATCTCAAAGTGGGTGACCGGGTGGCTTACGCCCAAGGCCCGCTGGGCGCATACGCCGAACTGCACACGCTGCCTGCGTCCAAAGTCGTCAAGCTCCCGGATTTTATCGATTTTGAAACCGCTGCCGCTAGCCTGCTAAAAGGCTTAACGGTGCAGTATCTGCTGCGTCAAACCTATGAGCTTAAAGGCGGTGAGACCATTCTGTTCCACGCGGCGGCCGGGGGCGTTGGCTCTATTGCCTGCCAGTGGGCTAAAGCGCTGGGCGTGAAGCTGATCGGTACGGTTAGCTCTCAGGAAAAAGCCGACCTAGCCATGGCCAACGGTGCATGGGCGACCATCAACTACACCGAAGAGAACGTGGTGGAGCGTGTGCGCGAGCTGACCAACGGCGAGATGTGTGACGTGGTGTATGACTCGGTGGGTAAAGACACCTGGGAAATGTCGCTGGACTGCTTGAAGCCCCGCTCGCTGATGGTGAGTTTCGGCAACTCTTCTGGCCCAGTGGATGGCGTGAATATCGGTATTTTGAACCAAAAAGGCGCGCTGTTTGTGACTCGCCCAAGCCTGAACGGCTACGCCGACACCCGTGAGCGCCTAGAGATGATGTGCGACGAGTTTTTCGCCATGATTGAGAGCGGCAAAATCAAAATTGACGTGGCCAACCGCTACCCGCTGCAAGACGCCGGTAAGGCTCAGGATGCGCTACAGAGCCGTAAAACTACCGGTTCTACTATTTTATTGCCGTGATAATGGTACTAGAGATGATCGGAATCATCCCGTAGCGGGGGTCTTTCGCCATGGATGGCGAAAGTAGCGTCCATGGAAGGATTCACAGCGCCCCCGCCTAGGGTTGTTCCGATCTGATGACATTACTAAGCGACTGTTTAGGCAATCTCTATATACGCTCCCAACTGACGCATTCGGCTCTCAAAGCGGGTCACGTTATCGACCAGCTGGTCGGGGCCGAATGCCACGCACTCCGCCAAAATCGCTTCGCTGAGCGTAATTGCCGCTAATATCGACGGGAAAAAGTGCGGCGTAGCGTTGGCAACGGTAAACGTTACGCTGGCCCCCGGCACCAGCGGCGAGCGCAGCGTGTCGGTAATTACAATCGCCTGCACGCCGTTGGCGCGAGTAATCTCCAGCGCCTTCACCGTCTCGGCGCAGTAGGGTTCAAAGCCAAACGCCACT
>NZ_JAMZBE010000035.1:0-28886 GCF_024158645.1 Halomonas sp. 707B3 | reverse complement strand
CTGTCTCAAGAGGCTCGTCAGGCGCTACCAGCGTTAATAAAGCGTCTAGCGATCATGCTGGTGCTCGGAGCGCTGGTGATGGGGGCTTGGCACGCTATGTTTACTGATTGGATTAGCTGGCAGGTCTTTATCTCTCACGCGGCGACGTGTGGTCTGCTGCTGCATGCGGTTTCCCTGTGGTGGTCTGCACGGGAGTAACGATTTTTGTACCTTTAAACCCTTGTAATTGGTGCTTGCGCCCCCATCTTGCGAGCATGGCGCTTGCCACCATGCGTCAGGGTTCTTAAAATTGCCCCCTTGAACATATTTTACGCAATCAACACAACGCCCAGCCGCTAGAGGACAATTCATGCAAGTTTCCGTCGAGACGACCTCCCAGATCGAACGCCGTATCACGATTCAAGTGCCGGCAGCAGAAATCGACGAGGCCGTCAGCGCTCGCTTGAAAGACACCGCGAAAAACGTTCGCTTGAACGGTTTCCGCCAAGGCCGGGTGCCAATGGCCGTCGTGCGTCAGCGCTATGGCGACAGCGTGCGCAGTGAAGTGGTAGGCGAAGTGATGCGTGAACGCTACGTTCGCGCGATCACAGAAAAAGAACTCAACCCTGCCGGTTTCCCGCAGATTGAGCCAAAAGTTAATGAAGAAGGTAAAGACCTTGAGTTCGTTGCGGTAATGGAAATTTACCCGCAGGTTGAGCTGACCTCTATCGAAGGTACAGACGTTGAGCGCCCGGTTGTGTCTGTCAGCGAAGCAGATGTCGATGAAATGATCGATACCCTGCGTAAGCAAAACGCCGCATGGGAAGAAGTTGACGCTGCCGCTGCTGACGGTGACCAAGTCACCATCGATTTCCAAGGCTTCCTGGGCGACGAGCCATTTGAAGGTGGCAGTGCAGAAGGCCACGCGTTGGTCATCGGTTCTAACAGCTTCATTCCAGGTTTTGAAGAGCAACTGATCGGTGCTAAAGCAGGCGAAGAAAAAACCATCTCCGTCACTTTCCCAGCGGATTACCAAGCCGAGCATCTGGCCGGTCAAGACGCCACCTTCAAGGTGACCGTTCACAAAGTAAGCAGCCAGAAACTGCCGGAAGTTGATGCTGAGTTCATCGAGCGTTTCGGTGTAGAAGACGGCGATGAAGCCAAATTCCGTGCTGAAATTAAGAAGAACATGACCCGCGAAGCGGCTCAGGCTGTTGACAACCGTGTTAAGCAGCAGGTGCTGGATGCGCTGAAAAAAGCGAACGACATTCCCGTGCCCAGCGCGCTGGTTCAGCAAGAAACGGACGGCATGAAGCGTCAAGCCGCTCAGCAGTTTGGCCTGGGTGAAGATTTTGACGTTAGCCAGCTGCCGAATGAGCTATTTGAAGAGCAGGCGAAGAGCCGTGTTCAGGTTGGTCTATTGCTAGCTGAAGTGATCAAAGCCAATGAACTGGACGCAGACGACGCGGCCATCAAAGCCAAAGTAGAAGAGCTGGCTGAGCAGTACCAAGATCCCTCCGAAGTGGTTGAGTACTACATGGGTAATGAGCAGCTGAAAACTCAGGTAAAATCTGCCATTCTCGAAGAGAAGGCCGTTGAGAAGCTGCTTGAGCAAGCGAACGTTAAAGACGTCGAAATGTCTTACCAGCAAGCGCTGGCTGCTGCTCAGCAGCAGGCTGAGCAAGATGAGAATGCCGAAGAGGGCGAACAGGCAGGCGCCTGATCTCATCGCGTGGCGCACCCTATCTGGGTGCGCTTTTCCCTTAACGGACGCAAGGAATCACCCGAATGAGTGAGTTTGATATTCAAAACGCCGGCGGTTTAGTGCCCATGGTGGTTGAGCAGAGCGCCAAAGGGGAAAGAGCCTACGACATCTACTCGCGCCTTTTAAAAGAGCGCGTGATTTTCCTGGTAGGGCCGGTAGAAGATTACATGGCTAACCTTGTCGTGGCGCAGCTGTTGTTTCTTGAGTCTGAAAACCCCGATAAGGATATCCATCTTTACATCAATTCACCCGGTGGTTCGGTAACGGCGGGTATGTCAATTTATGACACCATGCAGTTTATTAAGCCGGATGTTTCCACCGTATGTATTGGTCAGGCTGCCAGCATGGGCGCGCTCCTGCTAACAGCAGGCGCTGCGGGCAAGCGTTACTGCTTACCTAACTCCCGCGTGATGATTCACCAGCCGCTAGGTGGCTACCAAGGTCAAGCGTCGGATATTGAGATTCACACCCGTGAAATTCTCGGTATTCGTGAAAAACTGAATCAGATTCTGGCTCACCACACTGGCCAGGATATTGAGAAAGTGGCTCAGGATACTGACCGCGACAATTTTATGAGCGCCAATAAAGCAAAAGAGTATGGCTTGATTGACGCAGTGCTGGATAAGCGGCCTACATCCTGATAGCGTGATAGGATTCTGCTTTTCTAACGAGCTTTTCAGGCGGCGTCAGCCGCCGCAGTGACAGAGGTACGCGAATGGCCGACGGCAAAGGCAAGGACGAAGGTGGCAAACTGCTTTACTGCTCGTTTTGTGGCAAAAACCAAAACGAAGTTCGTAAGCTGATTGCCGGCCCGTCCGTGTATATCTGCGATGAGTGTGTCGACTTATGTAATGACATCATTCGCGAAGAAGTTCTCGAAGCCGATGCCGAGAGCGATGAGGAGCGTTTACCTACGCCCCGCGAAATACGTCATACATTGGACGACTACGTCATCGGACAAGACCGCGCCAAGATGGTGCTGTCTGTAGCGGTTTATAACCACTACAAGCGTCTGAAGTCAGAAGTACGTGAAGGCGATGTGGAGCTAGGTAAGTCCAACATCCTGCTAATTGGCCCGACGGGTAGCGGTAAAACGCTCCTCGCCGAGACCATGGCTCGGCTATTGAATGTACCTTTTACTATTGCTGATGCAACGACGCTGACCGAAGCAGGCTATGTGGGTGAAGATGTTGAAAATATCATCCAAAAGCTGCTGCAAAAGTGCGACTACGACGTTGAGAAAGCCGAGCGCGGCATCGTCTATATCGATGAAATCGACAAAATCTCACGTAAATCGGATAACCCGTCGATTACCCGTGATGTTTCTGGCGAAGGCGTACAGCAGGCGCTGTTGAAGCTAATTGAAGGCACAACGGCGTCCGTTCCTCCCCAAGGTGGGCGTAAGCATCCCCAGCAGGAGTTTGTTCAGGTCAATACGGCCAATATCCTGTTTATTGTGGGTGGTGCTTTTGCTGGCTTGGATAAAGTCATTCGCGACCGTGCTGAGAAAGGCGGTATTGGTTTCAATGCCAGCGTGAAAAGCAAAGAGTCTTCGCGAGGCGTTGGCGAGCTACTCGCGGATGTCGAGCCAGAGGATCTGGTCAAGTTTGGCTTGATTCCTGAGTTTGTGGGTCGCCTGCCAGTGATTGCAACGCTGACTGAGCTGACAGAAGACGCACTGGTTCAGATTTTGACTGAGCCGAAAAACTCGCTGATCAAGCAGTATGCCAAGCTCTTCGAGATGGAAGACGTCACGCTTGAGTTTAGAGACGACGCCTTACGGGCTGTGGCTGTGAAAGCCATGGAACGTAAAACCGGTGCTCGTGGGTTGCGTTCTATCCTAGAGTCTGTGCTGCTGGATACCATGTATGAAATTCCTTCCTTGGAAGGGGTGAGCAAGGTCGTCATCGATGGTTCCGTCATTGCTGGCGAAAGCGAGCCACTGTTGATCTACTCGCAGCAGGAAGAAGCGCGGGTCGACGGTACTGACGGTTAACCCTTCGGTACGTGCCACGGCCTAGCTTTCACCGCTTGTGCCAAACCAAGGGGTCGCCTAGGCGGCCCCTTGTTGTTCTACGTTATTGTTGAAACGGCTGGCCAGCACACGGTGATGTGTCGTGTCATGCCCTTTCATACTGTGAGGTACTTGGCTAAGTACCCTTCAAGTACTCATCCGAATTTGAGGAACGTCTGCGATGCAGCAGAACGCCGATCAGACACAATGTCTACCCCTGTTGCCTTTGCGGGATGTGGTTGTGTACCCGCAAATGGTTATTCCGCTTTTTGTTGGTCGTGAGAAGTCCATTCAAGCCTTAGAGGCAGCGATGGAAGCCGACAAGCGTGTACTGCTGGTGGCTCAGCGTGAGGCCTCACAGGATGATCCTGATAATGCGGACCTCTACGCGATGGGTACCGTCGCTGACATCATGCAGCTGCTTAAGCTGCCTGATGGCACTGTAAAGGTGTTGATTGAAGGCAGCTTCCGAGCTGATGTTATCGATATCGAAGAAAACGAAGCGGGCTACACTCAGGCGCACTTAACCCCACGTGAAAGCGAGCCGCTTACCAGTCGTGAGCAAGAAGCACTAGTGCGTGTCCTGCTCAATCAGTTCGAGCAGTACGTCAAGCTGTCTAAGAAAGTGCCCAACGAAGTGCTTAACTCGCTGTCGGGCATCGAAGACCCTAGCCGTTTGGTCGACACCATCTGCGCCCACCTGTCGCTGAAAATTGGTGACAAGCAAGAGCTGCTCGAAATGGATCGCGTACGCGACCGTATTGAACACCTGATGGCGCTGATTGAGTCTGAGATTGATCTGCTCCAGGTCGAGAAGCGCATCCGCTCGCGTGTTAAAGAGCAGATGGAAAAAACGCAGCGTGAGTACTATCTCAATGAGCAGATGAAGGCCATCCAGAAAGAGATGGGTGAGCTGGATAACGTACCCAACGAAGCCGAAAAGTACGAACAGGCGATCAAAGAGTCTGGGATGCCCAAAGAGGCGTCTGATAAAGCGACTCAAGAGCTTAATAAGCTCAAAATGATGGCTGCCAATTCTGCTGAGGCGACCGTGGTGCGCTCATATCTGGACTGGCTAATTGCCGTTCCATGGAAAAAGCGCACGCGCGTTAAGCACGATCTGGTAAAAGCCCAGCAGGTGCTGGATGAAGATCATTACGGCCTGGAAGAAGTGAAGGCGCGCATTCTTGAGTACCTAGCCGTACAAAAGCGCGTACGGAAAATGAAAGGGCCGGTGCTCTGCTTGGTAGGACCGCCTGGGGTAGGTAAAACGTCCCTTGGTCAATCCATCGCCCGCGCGACAAATCGTAAGTACGTCCGCCTGGCGCTGGGTGGTGTGCGCGATGAGTCGGAAATCCGTGGCCATCGCCGCACCTATATTGGCTCGCTGCCAGGCAAGCTGATGCAGCGTATGAGCCGTGCCGGGGTGAAAAATCCGCTTTTCCTGTTGGATGAGGTGGATAAACTAGGCATGGACCACCGTGGTGATCCGGCGTCAGCGCTTCTAGAGGTATTGGACCCCGAGCAGAACAACAACTTTAGTGATCACTACCTTGAGCTGGATTACGACCTCTCTGAGACGCTGTTTATTTGTACCGCGAACTCAATGAATATCCCAGGCCCGCTGTTGGACCGTATGGAGATTATTCGTCTACCGGGCTACACCGAAGACGAGAAGCTCGCCATCGCTAGGCGCTACCTGCTACCCAAGCAGCTAGAAGCTAACGGGCTTAAGGAAGAAGAGCTAGCGCTGAATGACGACGCGTTGCTTGAGTTGGTGCGCTACTACACTCGTGAGGCGGGTGTGCGCGAGCTTGAGCGTCAGATCGCTAAAGTGTGTCGTAAAGTGCTGCGTGAGCGCTTAGAAGCTGAGCGCACCTCGAAAGATAAGGCAGGCAACAAGCTGCAGGCGCAGCAGGTGCTCTCCGCTGATCAGATTGAGACTTATGCCGGTGTGCGCCGCTATAGCTATGGCTTGGCGGAGCAGGAGGACCAGGTCGGTCGTGTAACCGGCTTGGCTTGGACGTCCGTAGGTGGGGAACTGCTCAACATTGAGTCGGTAGTGACGCCAGGTAAAGGTCGTATTAACAAGACCGGTTCGCTTGGTGATGTTATGAAAGAGTCGGTAAGTGCAGCACAAACCGTCGTGAAGGCGCGTGCTCAGGCCTATGGAATTGACCCGCAGCGCTTCGAAAACGAAGACCTGCACATCCATGTGCCCGAAGGTGCCACACCTAAAGACGGGCCCAGTGCTGGCATTGCCATGGTAACGGCGATTGTCTCCGCCTATACTCAGCGGCCAGTAAGGTGCGATGTGGCCATGACAGGGGAGGTAAACCTGCGTGGCGAAGTATTACCGATTGGGGGTCTAAAGGAGAAATTGCTGGCGGCCCGGCGGGGTGGTATAAAGACCGTCTTAATCCCTGAGGAAAATCGTCGAGATCTCAAGGAAGTACCGGAGAATATCAAAGGAGCGCTTGATATTCGCCCCGTACGCTGGATAGATGACGTGCTGGCCGTGGCGCTGGCAGAGAATGTTGCCGAAGGCGCTTCATTAAAGGGCGCAGATAAGTCTTTCAATGCAAATGCTGTTGCAAGTACCCATTAAGCGTTAAAGCAGTTTTGCTTTAATTTTACTTAATAAATTTGCCCAATGCCTTGAGCAGCGGGCATTTCACGGTCCGGTCGCTTGACAGGTGTTTCAAGGCATTGCTATAAAACGCAGCTATGCTTTGAGGTTGATGCACTTGGTGACCGTGCCGTTCAGAGCCATTTTTTGAAACAGTTAAGGGGTGAAGTGTGAATAAGTCCGAGCTGATTGAAGCTATTGCCGCGTCTGCAGATATTCCTAAAGCAGCGGCAACCCGCGCATTGGATGCCATGGTGGAGTCTGTCACCGATAGCCTCAAAAAAGGCGAGAGTGTTTCTCTGGTAGGTTTTGGTACCTTCGCTATTAAAGAGCGTGCTGCGCGTACTGGTCGCAACCCCCAAACGGGTCAGCCAATCGAAATCAGCGCAGCAAAAGTGCCCAGCTTTAAAGCCGGTAAAGCGCTGAAAGACGCCGTCAACTAATTGGCTCGCGTTTGCTGTAACCTAATGGGCGCATCGCATCCGCGATGCGCCCATGTTCTTTTCTGGCCCGATGGTTTGGGCAATAGATGGCTTTGATGATCTGAGGCTAGCATGCTGCAAAGTATACGAGATGGCTCCAGAAGCTGGGGTGCCAAGATAATTATAGGGCTCATGGTGGCTGCCATGGCACTGTTTGGCGTGGAGTCGCTGTTTAGCGTGTTCGGTAGTGACCCCAATGAAGTCGCCAGCGTTAATGGCGAACCCATTATGCGCCAGCAAGTTGAGCTAGAAGTGCAGCGCGCGCTGCGTTCTGGCCAAGTTCCTCCCGAGCAAGAGCGCGCTTTGCGCAATGACATGCTCGATCAACTCATTACTCAATCACTATTGACCCAGTACGCTGAAGAGGGCGGTTTTTTTGTTTCCGACGCTCAGTTGGATCAAATGATTGTCAGCTTGCCTGAGTTTCATGATCAGGATGGCCGCTTCTCTGCTGAGATCTTCCGTAATCGCCTAGCCGGTGCGGGCTATACGCCGCTGTCATTCCGCGAAGAGCTACGGGTTGATATTAAACGTCAGCACCTGCAGCAGGGTCTCGCGTTTAGCGATTTCAGCCTCCCCAGCGAAGAAGAGCGCTTAGCCGAGTTACAACGCCAGCAGCGTGATTTCCGCTATTTCATGTTGAATGCAGATGATGCTGACGTCGATATCAATGTAACAGAAGCGCAAATGCAGACGTACTACGACGCTAACGAGGCTCGCTTCGAGCGCCCAGAGCAGGTGCGTGTTGAGTACGTTTTAATTGACCGCCAAGCCATGGCGGAAGATGTCCAGGTGGATGAGCAGGCGCTTCGAGATGCTTGGCATGAGCAGAATCAAAGCGCTGACCGTCGGGTATCTCATATCATGGTGACCTTTGGTGACGAGCGTAGCCGCGAAGAAGCCGAGGTAGTGGCGAATGAGGCACTCAATTCCCTCAATGACGGTGATAGCTTTGCTGACACCGCTGCGCGTTACTCTGATGATACTGCCAGTGCTGAAGATGGCGGTGACCTTGGCGTCATCAGTCGTGGCTTCTTTGGCGATGCGTTCGATGAAGCGGCTTTTTCATTAGGCGTAGGGGAAACCTCACAACTGGTGGAAATGGACGGTGCTTTCCATATTCTTCAAGTGACTGAGCTGGCAGGTCCGTCGTTTGAAGAGCAACGCGATGCGCTTGCCCAAGAAGTGGCTCTGCGCGACGTTAACGATGAGTTCAATGAGCAGGTGCAGCGCCTGATTGATGAAAGCTTTGCCGCAGATGATCTTAAGAGCGTAGCCGATGACTTAGGCCTGACACTCAACCAAACGGACTGGCTGGCTCGTGGTGAAGGGGATGGTGTGCTTTCTGAGCCAGGCGTGTTGGAAGAAGCCTTCAGCGCAGACGTGCTGGAAGAGGGCTACAACAGCGAAGTGATTGAGCTAGACAACGACCGCCGCTTAGTGCTTCGTGTCGCCGAGCATCGTGATGCGACTGTTCTGCCCCTAGATGAAGTGCGCGATGAAGTAGAGCAGGCTGTTGCTGCTCAGCAGCGCCAAGAAGCACTTCAGGAGCAGGCAGCAGAATTGATCGCCTCGCTCCGTGCGGGCGATGCCGTTGAGCTGGAGTGGCTGGAAGCCAATAACATCTCTCGCCAGTCTGACAGTACGCTGCCTCAGGCGCTGGTGGGTGAAGTGTTTCGCATGCCGCGCCCTGAAGAGGGCGAAAGCGTCTATCGTGCCGTGAATATGCCCCAAGGTGTGGCCGTCGTCGCGTTGGATAGCGTCTCTATTGGCGAGGTGAATGAGCAGATGACATCGTTTGTCGCTCAGATGGCCGAGCAACTGCGCGCTCAGTCGGTTATCCAAGGGTTGATGGATGACCTGCGTAGCGACGCGGAGATTGAACGCTAAAGGTTATTTATCTCTACCTGCAGCCAAGAAAAAGCCGATCAATTTTCGATCGGCTTTTTTAATGCTTAAAGAGCATTGTTTAGGGCGGAGCGTTTAGCGGAAACTGGCGTAAAACTGGCTCCGCATGGCGATCGTTGGAGCTTTCAATCACAATATCCCAGCCGTGCTCGCTATCCCAATCGCCTAACACAAAGCGTTTGGCGGGCACGTCTTCCACCGTTAGGTCGTGCACTTTCGGACGATGGGTATGACCATGAATCATGGTCGACACACCGTGGCGCTGCATCAGCGCAACGACTTCTTCCTGAGTGACATCCATGATGTCCTCTGCTTTCCCGGCATTGGCATCACCCGACTGCATGCGCAGGCTCTTGGCGAGTTCCAGCCGCTGCTCTAACGGCAGCGCAAGAATCTGGGACTGCCACTGTTCACTGCGTGACTGAGCCCGAAATGCCATGTAGGCCTCGTCTTTGGTGCACAGGCTGTCGCCATGCAAAATGACGGCGGGTACGCCTTGCAGCTCTACCTGCTCGCTTTCTGGTAGCAGCGTGGCTTGGCAGCCATTAATGAAACGCTCGCCCAGCAAAAAGTCTCGGTTGCCGTGAATGAAATATACAGCCGTACCCGCGTCGCTTAACGTGCGCAGCCGTTTAATCACCTCATGAGCAACCGCGCTTAACGGATGAGGAGTATCCAGCAGGTCGTCGCCAATCCAGGCATCAAAAAGATCGCCCAAAATGTAGAGCGCGTCCGCCCCTTCGGCGGTATGTTCCAAGTAACGGTAAAACCCCTGATTAATCTCAGGGGTGTCGTGACTTAGATGCATATCAGCTACTAGCAGAGTACGCATAAAGCTCCCAACGGTTATTCCGCTTCCTTCACGTAAGCGCGCTCGATGATGACATCTTCCGCGGGAACGTCGGCATGCATACCACGGCGCGTGGTGCTGACGCCTTTAATGGCGTTAACCACATCCATGCCTTCAACCACTTCACCAAACACCGCGTAGCCCCAGCCCTGCAAGCTTTTGCCGCTGTGGTTCAGGAAGCTATTGTTGCCAACGTTGATGAAGAACTGTGCGGTGGCGGAGTGAGGGTCTTGGGTGCGGGCCATGGCCAGCGTGCCGACCGTATTCTGCAAGCCGTTGTCCGCTTCGTTTTCAATCGGGTCGCGGGTGGCTTTCTGGTTGAAATCCTGATCGAAGCCGCCGCCCTGAACCATGAAGCCATCAATGACCCGGTGAAACAGCGTGCCGTCGTAAAAACCGTCGCGCACGTACTGTTCGAAATTCGCCGCGGTAGCCGGGGCTTTTTCATGATTAAGCGCAATGGTGATGTCACCGTGGTTCGTCTGTAATACGATCATAGATAAATTCCTGTTCAATAAAGGCGTTCGCCTTGGCGCTGTGCATCGGCGTCACGTTATAATAGCGGTTTTGCTCGGCACCGCGAAGCGCAAACCCAGATTGCATTCGCAACGTTTGCCCAGCACGCCATCCACCATGAGGTTATCAACACCACCATGACCAACGAGACCACCCCAGCGCCGAACTTCATTCGCAACCAAGTACGCGACGAGATAGCGGGCGGCCAGGTCACCAAAATTGTGACGCGCTTTCCCCCCGAGCCCAACGGCTTTTTGCACATCGGCCACGCCAAGTCGATTTGTCTGAACTTCGGGTTGGCAGAGCAGTTAGGTGGTGAGTGTCATCTGCGCTTTGACGACACCAACCCAGCAAAAGAAGAGCAGGCGTACATTGACGCCATCAAAGAAGACGTTAGCTGGTTGGGCTTTGAGTGGGCAGGCCCGGTACGTTTTGCCTCCGACTACTTCGACCAGCTTTACGCCTGGGCGCAGCACCTGATCCGTGAAGGCAAAGCCTATGTGGATGACCTGTCTCCGGATGAGATCCGCGAGTATCGGGGTACGCTCACCGAACCTGGCAAGCCGAGCCCCTACCGCGAGCGCAGCGCTGAAGAGAATCTTGATCTTCTAGAGCGGATGCGTAACGGCGAGTTTGGTGAAGGCGAAAAAGTACTGCGTGCCAAAATTGATATGGCGTCGCCCAACATTAATTTGCGAGATCCGATCCTGTACCGGATTCGCCATGCTCATCACCACCAAACGGGCGATAAGTGGAAAATCTACCCCTCGTACGATTTTACCCACGGCCAGTCGGATGCCATTGAGGGCATCACCCACTCCATCTGCACGTTGGAGTTTGAAGACCACCGCCCGCTGTATGAGTGGTTCTTAAATAATCTGCCGGTGCCCGCGAAGCCCCGTCAGATTGAGTTTGCGCGCCTCAATCTCGACTACACCTTAACGTCTAAGCGCAAGCTGAAGCTGCTGGTAGATGAGCAGATTGTTGATGGGTGGGACGACCCACGGATGCCGACCATCTCCGGTATGCGTCGTCGTGGCTATACCGCCGCGTCCATTCGCAAATTCTGCGAGATGATTGGTGTCACCCGTTCCGATGGCGGTTTGGTGGATATCGCCATGCTGACCCACGCCATCCGCTCAGATCTGGAAGATAACGCACCCCGCGCCATGTGCGTGATGAAGCCGCTGAAAGTAGTGCTGACCAACGTGCCGGCAGACCACGAAGAGGTCTACGAGGTGCCAGGCCACCCGGCGCGTGAAGACATGCCGATGCGTAAAGTTCCTTTTGGTCGTGAGCTCTACATCGAGCAAGACGACTTTATGGAAGACGCGCCGAAGAAATTCTTCCGCCTAGCACCGGGCAAAGAAGTGCGTCTGCGCAACAGCTACGTAATTCGCTGTGATGAAGTGATCAAAGACGATGCAGGTGAGATTGTTGAGCTGCGCTGCTCCGTGGACTTCGACACCCTGGGTAAAAACCCGGAAGGCCGCAAGGTGAAAGGCGTGATTCACTGGGTCAGCGCTGCCCATGGTGTACCGATGGAAGTCCGCCTGTACGACAACCTGTTTATGGTCGAGCAGCCGGACCGCGATAAGGATGTCGACTTCCTGGAGCACCTGAACCCCGAGTCGCTGGTGGTATGTGAAGCCATCGGCGAGCCAAGCTTAGCCAGTGCAGCTCCAGAAGATCGCTTCCAATTCGAGCGAGTAGGTTACTTCTGCGCCGATCGTCACGCCTCTACTGCTGAGCACCTCGTGTTTAACCGTACCGTCGGTCTGAAAGATAGCTGGGCGAAAATCAAACAGAAGGGTTAAGGAAACGTCATATGCACATTTACAATACGCTGACACGCCGCAAAGAGCCTTTTAGCCCACTGGTTGCTGGCAAGGTCAGCATGTACGTTTGCGGCATGACGGTGTATGACTACTGTCACCTTGGCCACGCCAGGGTGATGGTGGCCTTTGACGTGATTACCCGCTATCTGCGCCACCGTGGATATGACGTGACCTACGTGCGTAATATCACGGATATCGACGATAAGATCCTCAAGCGGGCCGAGGAGAACGGCGAAACCATCAGCGCGCTCACCGAGCGCATGATTGCTGCGATGCATGAGGATGAGGCGCGCCTGAACGTGCTGCCGCCCAGCCAGGAGCCCCGTGCTACGGGGCATATTGGTGATATCGTCGCCATGATCGAAACGCTAATCGAAAAAGGCTTTGCCTACGCAGCGGCCAATGGTGACGTTTATTACCGAGTGCGTAAATTCGCCGACTACGGCAAATTGAATAACCGTCAGTTGGATGACATGCGCTCTGGTGCACGGGTCGACGTGGATGTGCACAAAGAAGACCCGCTGGATTTCGTGCTGTGGAAAGCGGCCAAGCCCGGTGAAGCCCACTGGCACTCCCCCTGGGGAGACGGGCGACCGGGTTGGCACATCGAGTGCTCCGCGATGTCGACCTGCTGCTTGGGCGATACCTTCGATATTCATGGCGGTGGGCCGGATTTGACCTTTCCCCATCATGAAAACGAGATTGCCCAATCGGAAGCGGCGACAGGTAAAACCTACGTCAATACCTGGATGCATGCTGGAGCCGTTCGCGTCAACCAAGAGAAGATGTCCAAGTCGTTGGGCAATTTCTTCACCATCCGCGACGTACTAGCCGAGCACGACCCAGAAGTGGTGCGCTACCTGTTGGTGGCAAGCCACTATCGTAGCGCTATTAACTACTCGGTCGATTCGCTGGTCGAAGCGCGCAAATCGCTAACGCGGTTGTATACGGCGTTAGAAGGAGTAAACGCCGACGAGCAGGCAGCCGCCAGCGATGCTGCGGAGCGCTTTACCGCGGCAATGGACGACGACTTCAACACGCCCATCGCTTTGGCCTCGCTGTTCGATTTGGCCCGCGATCTTAACCGTGCGAAAAGTGATCAGCCAGCAGAGGCACCACGTTTGGCTGGTGAATTAAAGCGTTTGGCCGGTGTGCTGGGACTACTGCAGCAAACGCCACAAACGTTCCTGAAAGGTGCCCAGCAGCAGGTAGCGCTGAGCGAAGAAGAGATCGAAGCAAAAATCGCCGAGCGACAAGCGGCGAAAGGAAGTAAGGATTTTGCCCGCGCTGATGCTATTCGTGATGAGTTGGCAGCGCTTGGTATCATTCTCAAAGACTCTCGGGAAGGAACCACCTGGGTGATCGAAGCGCCTTAATCGTGATAAACAGTCAGGCGTCGTTACTGCGGCGTCTGACTTCAACGCAGCAGGCTCTTATACTGAAACGATACGCCCCAGAAGCTCATTGAAAAGGACGACTCCATGCGCTCATTGTTCACACCTGCCATGGTTGCCGGTTTATCAACGGTAGCTATTTCTATGGCCACGCTCTCCACGGCCAGTGCCAACGACCCCGTCGTGGTCTCTTCTAAAATCGATACCGAAGGCTCGGTGCTAGGCGAGTTGATTATTCAGACGCTGGAGCGCAACGGTATTCCCACGGAAGATCGCCTGCAGCTTGGTGGTACCAGCGTGGTACGCAGCGCGTTGCAGGCGGGAGAGGTTGATCTTTATCCCGAATACACCGGCAACGGTGCTTTCTTCTTTGATATGACCGATAGCCCGGTATGGAACAGCGCTGAAGACGCCTACCAAACTGTTCGTGAGCGTGATGCGGAACAGGGCTTAATTTGGCTTCAACCAGCAAGTGCCAATAACACATGGGCTATGAGCATTCGTCAGGATGTGGCCGAAGCCAATGACTTAACCACGTTGGATGATTTAGCTGCTTATCTTGCCGACGGCGGGGAATTCAAATTTGCCGCTAGCGCCGAGTTTGTGGAATCCGCCCAGGCGTTACCTGCTTTCCAAGAAGCCTACGGTTTTGAGCTAAGCGATGACCAACTGCTGGTGCTTTCTGGTGGCAATACGGCTGCAACGATGCGTGCAGCGGCTCAGCAAACCAGTGGTGTCAATGGTGCCATGACCTACGGGACCGACGGTGGTTTAAGCGCTTTAGGCCTCGTCGTGCTCGAAGACTCTAAAGGCGTTCAGCCGGTGTATCAGCCAGCGCCCGTGGTGCGGGAAGAGGTGTTGAATGCCTATCCGGAGATGGAGGCGCTGCTTAATGAGGTATTTTCCACGTTAGACCTAGTGACGTTGCAAGAGCTCAACGCAGATGTCGCGGTGAATGGCTTCTCGCCGGATCAGGTCGCCAGTGACTACCTAGACAGCCTGGATGACTAATGAATGTCGTTAATCGACGCCTTGCCTTCGCCATCGTTTAAACGACGCCCATGGCACCCGAATGTTGTGCTGTTGTGCCTAAGCGGTGCCATGCTGGCTGCCGCTTGGTTGTTAAGCTTTGTCAGTGTTGCTCCTAATCGCATTGTTTCCGGCACGGCTTTTGGCATGGTAGACGCCATTAGCTGGCCGGGCGCGGCACTGGTATCACTGCTCTTTATCGCCATGGCGGCGTTGTCGTCTGTGCCTACCTCAAGGCACTACCGGGCGATGCTGGGCATCATCATACTCACCTTGCTGTTGATGCCGTTTGGCTTAATGGTGGCAGGCCACTGGTTGGTCGACCCCTCGTTACCCCAGGCACGACTCGGCATTGGCGCAGCCTACTGGACCGTGCTGTTCGTACTGTTGCTGTGTTTGGTGGAGCTACGCCTACGCTTAGGGTTATCCCGCTGGTGGCCCACGCTGCTGCTGGCAGGCGTGGGCATTGCTTGGTGGGGATGTGCCGCGCTGTGGCTAGATCGTCTTGCCCTCGTGCAAGAGTTCCAGGCCCGAGAAGGGCAGTTTTATCAGGCCATTGGTCAACATATTGCCTTGGTGGGCACAGCCGTGGGCGTTAGCGTGGTGCTGGGAATGCTGTTAGCGATGCTGATGCGCCGCTATCAGCGCCTGCAAAAAATCGCGTTTACACTGCTGAACTTTTTACAAACCATCCCAAGTTTGGCGCTGTTTGGGCTACTGCTAGCGCCGCTCGCTTGGCTGGCGGCTAACGTACCCCCGCTGGCAGCGTTGGGTGTCAGCGGTATCGGCAATGCTCCAGCGCTGATTGCGTTAATTGCTTATAGCCTGCTGCCCATGGTGCGTAATACCTACATTGCTCTGGAAGAGGTCAGCGCTGAGACGCTCCAGGCCGCTAAAGCCATGGGTATGCGTACCGGGCAGCGTTTTTGGCAGGTGCGTTTTCCATTGGCGCTTCCCGTACTGTTAGAAGGCGTGCGCATTACGGCTGTACAGGCGATTGGGCTAACGGCAGTGGCGGCACTGATTGGTGCTGGCGGTCTAGGAACGTTTATTTTTCAAGGGCTGGGTCAAGCCGCCATGGATATGGTGCTACTGGGCGCAATGCCCATTCTGATCTTGGCACTGATAGTGGACGCAGGATTAGGGGCGTTGGCAGATGCGCTGCGTCCCGGAGGACAGGAATGATAGAGCTTTCCCATGTTTCAAAACAGTTTGGTGACGATATCGCGGTGGAAGACATCACGCTGCGGATCGCAAAAGGAAAGTTCTGTGCGTTGGTCGGTACCTCTGGGTGTGGTAAATCTACCACCCTGCGCATGATCAACCGCCTGATTGAACACTCCAGTGGTGACATCTTCCTTGATGGCCAGGCGATAGAACAGTACGACCCAGTAAAACTACGTCGGCGAATCGGCTATGTGATCCAGAGTACCGGGCTGTTTCCCCACTGGAACGTCGCGCGCAATATTGGCTTAGTGCCTCGATTGCTGAAATGGCCCGCTACAGAAATTAACACACGTGTAGAGGAACTGATGGGCGTACTTGGCCTGCCAGTGGGCGAGTTTGCGCATAAATATCCGCATCAGCTCTCAGGTGGCCAAGCGCAGCGAGTAGGGGTGGCCCGCGCCTTAGCCGCAGACCCCGATATACTACTGATGGATGAGCCCTTTGGCGCACTGGACCCAATTACCCGGGAAAAGCTCCAGGATGAGCTGGCCAAGCTACAGGCACGGCTACACAAAACCATTGTGTTCGTGACCCACGATATGGATGAAGCGCTGAAGCTAGCCGACCATTTGGTCGTCATGCGTGATGGCCGTATTGTCCAGCAGGGCACACCGCTGGCACTGCTTCAGCAGCCCGCTGATCCGTTTGTGGAATCCCTGCTCGGTGGGCTTGAGCGGGGGTTGAAGCAGGCAGCGTTAACGCGCGTAAAAGATCACATGACATCGCTTGGGCCTACTTTGCCGGCACAATCTCGAATTCCCGCCGATTTCTCGCTGCGCCAAGCGCTTTCCATGATGCTGCGGGACCACTGCGACCGCTTAACCGTGGTGGATCAAGGCGATGTGCCAATAGGGGAGCTTTCGCTGCGCCGCATCGTTAAAGAGGCGCAGTTGGATAAGGTGAGCCAACGTGACGCGTAATTCTGCCACCGTCAGCCTGCCGAACGCACCGAGCATTCAATGGTTTCTGCCGCTTATTTGGGTCGCGCTACTGGCGATGTGCATCGTCGGCATGCCGCTCCTAGAGGGCCTGTTTCGCTGGGTAGAGCCTGACGCCCGGCAAGTCGTCTATGATCGCGCGGCGTTTTACGAGCTGCTGGGCCGCCATGTGTTAGTCGTTGCCGTGGCGGCAGTGGTCACCATTGCGGTTGGTGTGGCGGCAGGTATTGCCGTTACCCGCGAGCGAGGGCGGGAT
Source organism: Halomonas sp. 707B3 (assembly GCF_024158645.1). Lineage (NCBI taxonomy): Bacteria > Pseudomonadati > Pseudomonadota > Gammaproteobacteria > Oceanospirillales > Halomonadaceae > Halomonas > Halomonas sp. 707B3. The sequence continues at coordinate 12,061 of NZ_JAMZBE010000035.1, read as the reverse complement.
TTCTTGCCTCTGGTGGGGCAGTTGGCCTCTTTAGGGCAAACGTTCCCTCCGGTAGCGGTGCTGGCGCTGGCGGTGCCCGTTCTGGGCTTTGGTACGCTGCCTATTATTGTTGCGCTGATGCTCTACGGGCTGCTGCCAATCGTACGCAATACGCTGGCGGGCATTAACGATGTTGACGCGACCATCAAAGAGGCGGCCCAGGCGATGGGCATGACGCCTTGGCAGGTGCTGAGTCACGTGGAGTTGCCCCTGGCAGCCCCGGTGATTCTGGCAGGGGTGCGTACTTCGGTGACTATTAATATTGCCACTGCGGCACTCGGTGCCACTGTCGGGGCCAGTAATCTGGGAGACCCCATTATCGCAGGTATCGTTAATGGCAACATGGCCTACGTGCTACAAGGCGCGCTGCTGATTGCACTGCTGGCGCTGAGCGTGGATAGCGCCTTTAACGTCTATCAACAGCGGCTTCGCCAACGCCTCTCTGCTTCTTAAGTGCTCTCTGCGTCTTAAGTTGAATCCCTAAACGGCTTGCACTGAGTTACTGTCCAAGTGTTGCGTTGATCCGTGTCAGATAAATCCACTGGCATAAAAGGTCATGACCGACAACACTGCCCTCAAAAGGGGTAAAAACAAGGACAATAATGATGACTCAGTACGTACACCAGCCGGCCTTCATGACCGGTGATGAATTCTTGATCGAGACGTTCAGTCTACTCAATCCGGATGGCGAGCTGTATCCGGGTGGCGAAGAGCCTTCGCTCACCCGAGAGCACGCTCGTAGGCTGTATCAAGCCATGTTAGCCACTCGTATTCTTGATGAGCGCATGATGGCTGCCCAACGCCAAGGGCGGCTGAGTTTCTATATGCAGTGCACCGGTGAAGAAGCCGCCGTGGTGGGTGCGGCTGCAGCACTAGATGACGCCGATATGATCATGGCCCAGTACCGCGAACAAGGCGCCTTGATGTATCGCGGCTTCTCAATCGATGAGTTTATGAATCAGCTGTTTGGCAACGAGCTTGATTACGGCAAAGGCCGCCAAATGCCGATTCATTACGGCTCTCGCAAGCTGCACTACATGACCATCTCTTCCCCGCTAGCGACTCAGATTCCGCAAGCCACCGGGTACGCCTATGGCCAAAAGCTGGCCGGTGAAGGCCACTGTACGCTGACCTTTTTTGGCGAAGGCGCAGCCTCAGAAGGGGACTTCCACGCCGCGTTGAACATGGCCTCGGTGCATCAGGTGCCGGTGATCTTTTTCTGCCGCAACAACGGCTACGCTATTTCTACTCCCTCCACAGAACAGTTTGCCGCTGACGGCATTGCTCCCCGTGCCTTTGGCTACCATATGCACGTGATTCGCGTGGATGGTAACGACGCCCTAGCGGTGTATGAAGCGACCCGCCAAGCGCGAAAAATCGCCGTTGAGCAGAACCAGCCGGTGCTGATTGAAGCCATGTCCTACCGGTTGGCTGCCCACTCATCTTCGGATGACCCGTCGGGCTATCGCGCTAAGAGCGAAGAGGAAGCGTGGCGCGTGAAAGATCCGCTGCTGCGTATGCAGCGCTGGCTGGCTAAGAAAGACTGGTGGAGCGATGAAGAGGAAGCTGCCCAGCAGGAGAGCCTGCGCCGTGAAGTGCTGGAAACCATGAAGCGCGCCGAAAAACGCCCGCCGCCGCCGCTGGAGTCGTTAATCAGCGATGTTTATGCCGATGTGACACCTGCGCTACAGCACCAGCTGGATCAGTTGAAGCGCCATATTCGCCGCTACCCAGATGCCTACCCGCGCGGCGCAAAATCGCTAGATCTGACGCTTTCGTCAGCCACTGATACCCAAAGAGAGGCGTAATATGGCGACGATGAATATGCTCCAGGCGATTAACAACGCGCTGGATATCGCCATGGCGGAAGATGAGAAAGTCATCTGTTTTGGTGAAGACGTGGGTATTTTTGGCGGTGTTTTCCGAGCCACCAGCCATTTACAAGAAAAGTACGGCAAAGCGCGCTGCTTTAATACGCCGCTGGTGGAGCAGGGCATCATTGGCTTTGCGAACGGCTTGGCCGCACAAGGCTCTGTACCCGTCGCTGAAATCCAGTTTGCGGATTATATCTTCCCCGCATTTGATCAGATCGTTAACGAGACCGCCAAATTCCGCTACCGCTCTGGGGATCTCTTCAACGTAGGCGGGCTCACCATTCGCACACCCTATGGCGGCGGCATTTCCGGGGGCTTATACCACTCGCAATCTCCTGAGGCGTACTTTACCCACACGCCGGGCTTAAAAGTGGTGGTGCCGCGCAACCCCTATCAAGCCAAAGGGCTGCTGCTGGCGGCGATTCGTGACCCCGACCCCGTGCTGTTTTTAGAGCCAAAACGGCTCTATCGTGCCGCCGTAGGTGAAGTGCCCGATGAAGATTACCAACTGCCAATTGGTGAAGCAGAAGTGATCAAAGAGGGCACCGATATTACCCTGGTGGGCTGGGGTGCGCAGATGGAAGTGATCAGTAAAGCCGCCGAGCTTGCCGAAGAGCAGGGCATTGCCTGCGAGGTCATCGACCTGCGCTCGCTGTTGCCCTGGGATGTGGATACCGTGGCAGAGTCGGTATTCAAAACCGGCCGTATGATTGTTAGCCATGAAGCGCCGCTCACCGGCGGCTTTGCCGGTGAAATTGCTGCAACGATACAAGAGCGCTGTTTTCTCTATCTGGAATCGCCGATTACTCGGGTTACCGGGCTGGATACGCCTTTCCCGCTTGTGCTGGAGAAAGAGTACTTGCCCGACCACCTGAAAATTTTTGAAGCGATTCGCGAAAGTGTGAACTTTTAGCGCCAGGGAGAACAGCCATGAGTGACTTTTTACTGCCGGATATCGGTGAAGGCATTGTTGAGTGTGAAGTGGTGGAGTGGCGCGTGGCCGAGGGCGACTCCATCGAAGAGGATCAGCCGATTGTCGAAGTGATGACCGACAAGGCGCTGGTGGAAATCACCGCGCCAGAAGCCGGGACGGTCACCAAGCTGTATGTGCCGCAGGGGAATATCGCCAAGGTTCACGCGCCGCTTTATGCATACCAAACCGCCGGTCAGTCGAACAGCGACACTGCAGCTACCGAGCAGGCACCTTCAGCGCCGCCCAGTAGCCACGGGGTGGCCGCTGATGAAAATAGCCCGCCGCCTAAAAGCCAAGCCGTTACCCCGGCTGCTGCAGGCAAAGTGCCCGCTAGCCCTGCGGTGCGCCGCTTAGTACGCGAGCACAGCCTAGCCCTGTCGGAGATCTCAGGCAGTGGCAAAGATGGCCGAGTACTGAAAGAAGACGTGCTAGCGCACCTCAACGCGCCAGCGGTATCTCACCAAACGGCCAGTGTTTCGATGCCTTCAAGCACCGGCTTAGCACCCTCAAAAGTAGAGCCGCTGCGCGGCGTGCGGGCGGTGATGGCCAAGCGCATGGTTGAGGCCGCTAGCTCCATTCCTCATTTTCACTACGGTGAAGAGATTGATGTCACTGAGCTGTTGGCGCTGCGCGAGCGGCTCAAGCCGCAGGTAGAGGCGAAGGGCGAACGGCTCACGCTGATGCCGTTCTTTATGAAAGCGATGGCGCTGGCCGTGGCGGAGACGCCGATCATCAATGCACAGTTAAACAGCGAAGCCAACGAGCTAAGCTACTACGACCAGTGCAATATCGGCATGGCGGTGGATAGCAAAGCGGGACTTTTGGTACCTAACGTGAAAGGTGTCGAGGGCTTAACGCTGTTTGAGATTGCCAAAGAGGTCGGCAGGCTAACCAATGCCGCTCGGGAAGGGCGCGTGGAGCAGGCAGATCTAAAGGGCGGCACCATCAGTATCTCCAACATTGGTGCTCTTGGGGGAACCTACGCTGCGCCGATTATTAATGCGCCGGAAGCCGCCATTGTGGCCATTGGCAAAACCCAGTGGCTGCCGCGCTTTGATGAGCACGGGGCTGTGCAGCGCCGGGCTATTTTGACGGTCACCTGGGCAGGCGATCATCGCTTTATTGATGGCGGTACCATTGCTCGTTTTTGCAACGCCTGGAAAGGCTTTCTAGAGGCGCCGGAAAGCATGCTGCTTCATCTGGCTTAACCGTGTAGGCACCTTGCTATGAGCCAGGCACCGCTGCAGCAGTTTTACATACCCGAAGAGCAGTCGGTGTACCTGCTAAGCCATCACGATGCGCGAAAGCTAAAAGACTGGGTAGCGCTGTGCCAGGCACAGCTTGCCCAGTTGGGCTATTCAAATATCGAGCTGATTGGTAAGGGGGCCTACGGGTTTGTTTTTGCAGGCAGCGCATGGCAGCAGGGCGTCAAGGCGCACTACGTGTTCAAGTTTTCACGCATTACGCTGCCCACTCATTTACAAGAACGCCTCGAAGAGGAGGCGTTCATGCTCGATCAGGTATCGCACCCCCGAATTCCCAAGCTCATTACCTACCAGCGCGCACGCGGCCAGTCGATTTTGGTCATGGAGCGTGCGCCTGGCTGGAACCTGGAGCAAGTGTCGCTCAAGCAGGGAAAGCTCCCACCACGATTGATCGTGCGCATTGCCGCGCAGCTGGCGGATATTCTCAAAGCGCTGCGTCGTGAAACGGGCCCACATGTACGGCCGGTGGTACATGGCGATATCAAGCCTTCCAATCTCGTTTTCGATGCGGTCAGTGAATCCATCGCGCTGATCGACTGGGGCTCATCGGTGTTCGCACAGTTGGATGAATCGCTTCAGTTCGTGGGTGCCAACGTAATGGAGTTGATGTCGGACAATCTGCAGCAAACCAATGCACGGCTGGGGGATGTCTATTTTATCGGTGAAGAGCAGTTGAACGGAGCGCTCTCGTCGCCACGGTTCGATGAGCAGGGGGCGGCAGGTACGCTCTATGCGCTGGCCTCGGCGCAGTCCTGCCGTTTTGGCCATCGAGCAATTCCGGCCAGCTCATTGGGATTGCCCATTGAGTTTGCACGCACGCTGGATGGCATGCTCGACCCCGACCCACAGGTGCGGCGTAAAGCGGGGGATTACTTTATTCGTGAAATGCCGCGCATGGCGAAGCTTGTTATGGTTGACCTGCCAATCGCCCCCCAAACGCCGCTAGTGCCCGTATGGGGAAAAGGCCTGCGTCGCCCGGCTAGCCAAGAAATTGATACCGTGGTGTACAGCTCACGAAAGGCGTTTTTACGCGAGGCAAGCGCTGAGGAGACGTTAAATGACGTTAACGATGTGCAGCTTGATCGCTACTACAAACAGTTTATGCAGGGCATGGGAGAAACCGAAAAAGCCTTTTTGGCCTCGGTGAGCCGGTTGGGCAAATACCCGGTCGTAGGCGGTTTAGCAGTGCGCTGGGAGCGGGAGGGTGTTTATATCGATTCGTCGCTCAACCTGCATGACCCAGCGCTAAAGCCCGCGTTTATCGAAGCGGTGAATAACATGGTGCACTTAGCACGGGCCATTCATCGCCAGGGGGTATTTAAAAGCTGCCTGTTCAATGCCCGCCAAACGCTGCACTTAGAGCGTGTTAGCCCTGAGGAGGCGTTTCACTGCCAGCCAGAGATGGCGATTAATTACGAAGTGAGCGCGGTGCCGGAAATGGAGGATCGCACCCGGCAGCACAGCTACTTTGAAGATGGCCCAGACCCAGAAGAGCTATTGGTGCTGCCGGATTCCATTATGCAGATGCTTCAGCGGCTCAATGAGATTCACCATACTGGCATGATCATCTTTGAAGCGCTGCCCAAACATCTCAAAATCCATAGCTACTATCGGCTGCTCGACCCCCAACGCGAACAAGAGTTTCGAAGTCTACTGAGCCGAATGCTGGCCGCTGTCAGTCAAATCGAGGGGCTGGGCGTGTCAGGGTTTATGAAGATGCCCTACAAGGACACGCGCTTTTTTACCCACTTAGAACGACAGCCAGAGCACTTCTACCCCAAAGACCCGAAAGAGTATGTGAGAAAAAGCGCCTTGCCCGCGCCGCTGCGTTAGGCGGCACTGTTAATTCGGCGCGTTTGTGATTAGCCAGCTCGCCAAGTGTTCGGTTAAACGGTCGGTGGCGCTACCAAAGGCGTTCACCACATCGGGTATCTCAGTGCTTGTGGCGCGCTCACGAATCGCAAAGCTGGTGGAGGCCACGGGCTGTTGGTCCGCGCCGAGTAATTGAACGTCTAACTGCAGGTTAACGCTTGGCGGAGAGGTGTCATACTCGCTCTGAAAGTGGCGCAGCTCGCTTAATAGCAGCAAGTCGTGAGGTAGCCGATCGCTGCTCACGTTGGCGAACAGCTCTTGCTGCTGCAGCCCTGCAATCAGCTGGGCTTGCAGCATGTCCGGCGCATCTTCATGCCAGCGAGCACCCTCATACACATTGACCACATTGCCTTCGGGAAACACCACGATACGATTGCTGCTGAGCAGGTGGCCCGCTTCTGGTGTAGCGATACCCAGTCGCTCTGGCTGCGTGATGGTGGCAGGGTCGCTCTGCATCGTGGTAGCAGGCAAGCGATACAGCGTCGATGGCGCTTTCTCCGGTAAAATAGAGCAGCCCGAAAGGGTGAGTAAGGCACTTAGAAGAAAGCCGTTACGTAAAACGTGCATATTCATGGGCGGAACTCCTCTACTTGGTCGCGGCCTAGGAAAAAGTCCGTGGGGCTCTCTTCAAGTTCCCGCGTAATGCGTTCAAGGGTGGCGAGTGTCGAGCGTAACGCCGCTAGGGCCGGGGCAATGTCGCGAGTGCTTTGTAGAGTGCCTTCCACAGCACCCGCGTTATCGTTCACCAACTGTTCTATCCGCTGGGCAGCGCTGGCAACATCGCGGCTGGCGCTCTCTGCGCTGCGCATCACCTGCTGACCCTCCTGGCTCAGCAGGCGGTTCGCCTCTAGGCTAAGCGATTCGATACTTTCAAGCGTGGTGGAGGCTTGGCTTGACACATCGCCAAAGAGCGCCATGTTTTCATCCAGGGCAGACTGCTGAGAAGCAATCATCTCGGTGATTTGGGCAATATTGGTCAGGATATTGCCTGCTTGCTCACGATTATTGTCATCGAAGAGCTCGTTCACACTCTGCAAAATCGCGTTGAGGTTTTCGACCATCTCTTCGCCTTCGTCAAACAGCGTAGCAATAGGCGACGGATCGGCTTGAATGAAAGGCGTATCGTCGCTGCTTTGCGCTAGCAAGCGTTGGCTTTCTGGGGTGCCGCCATAGAGCTGCACGGACATACTGCCGGTAATGCTGGCAAAGGCTAGCTTTGCGCGGGTATCCACTTTGATCGGAGTGTCTTCATACACGCGAATAAGCGTGATCACTTGGCGTGGGTCGTCAGGATTGAGGGAAAGCTCGGTGACATCGCCCACTTCAATGCCGTTGTACTGCACCTTGCTACCCACCGAGAGGCCGCTGACGCTGCGCTCGAACAAAATGCGGTAGGGTTGATAGTCGCGTTGGCCAGCCGCATAGCTCATCCAGAGCGCAAACAGCAGGGCGGCAGCGGCCGTTAGCACGGTAAACAGGCCGATCAAAATATGGTGCGCGCGGGTTTCCATGTGCGTCACTCCTGAGAAGATGTTGGGCCAGCAGAGCGCTGTGCAGCGCGTCCACGCGGTCCATTAAAGTAATCCTGTACCCACTCGTCGTTCGTTTTCGCGACGTTTTCCAGGGTATCCACCACCAGAACGCGCTTTTGCGACAGCACAGCGACTCGGTCACAGGCCGCATAGAGTGTATCGAGGTCGTGGGTGACCAAAAAAACGCTAAAGCCCATTGCATCGCGCAGCGTGACCAGCAGTTGGTCAAACGCGGCGGCCCCAATGGGGTCGAGTCCTGCGGTAGGCTCATCGAGAAACAAAATATCCGGGTCCAGGGCCAGTGCCCTGGCAAGCGCGGCACGTTTCACCATGCCCCCAGAGAGCGATTCTGGAAATTGCCGTGCGGCATGAGGGGGCAGGCCTACCAGCGAGAGCTTGATACGCGCCAGATACTCGGCCTCTTCCCGAGAGAGTTTGGCGTGCTCGATAAGCGGCAGCGCAACGTTTTCTTGCAGGTTGAGCGAACTAAACAGCGCCCCACGCTGAAAGAGCACCCCAAAGCGCCGCTCGACTTGGCTGCGTTGGGACTCACTTAACTCATTTAACCGCTGGTTCAGCACCTCTACTGTGCCGTCATTTGGCCGCTTTAAGCCCACAATACTGCGCAGTAAAACTGATTTACCGGTACCTGAGCCGCCGACAACGCCGAGAATTTCGCCTCGGTAGAGGGTCAAGTCCAGCCCTTCGTGAACGACGTTGTCGCCAAATCGATTCACCAGCCCCTGCACGCGAATAACCGCTTCATCGCGCTCGGGCTGTTGCGGCATCTCTGAATATCGCTCGGTCACCAGCCCATCTCCATGAAAAATAGCGCCGCTAACGCATCTATCAGAATCACCATAAAGATGGACTGCACCACGCTTGAGGTGGTGTGGGCGCCTACCGATTGGGCACTGCCGCTAACTTTAAACCCTTCTAGGCAGCCAATGACGGCAATCACAAAGGCAAATACCGGCGCTTTGCTCAAGCCGACCAGGAAATGAGTGACCGACACGTCTTTTTGCAGTGTGGTGATGAACTGACTTACAGAAATATCCAGCGATAGGGTGGCCACCACCGCGCCGCCGACGAGGCCGCTCAGCATGCCCACAAACGCTAGAAGCGGTAGGCTGATCAACATCGCCATCACCCGGGGAAGCACTAGTAGCTCAATCGGGTCGAGACCCAATGTTTTGAGGGCATCAATCTCTTCGTTGGATTTCATCGCGCCAAGCTGGGCGGTAAAGGCGCTGGCGGTGCGGCCTGCCAAAAGTATCGCGGCCAAGAGCACGCCAAATTCCCGTAAAAATGAAAAAGCTACGAGATCAATGGTGTAAACCGTTGCACCGAAATCTTGGAGCACCGTGGCCCCCAAAAACGCCACCACTGCGCCCACCATAAAGGTTAAGAGCGCAACGATAGGCACCGCATTCAAGCCACTTTGCTGAATATGCGCGACGGTGGCGGTAATACGCCAGTGGCGGGGTCGAAACAGAAGTGAGGTAAATGTGGCCAGCACCAAGCCAATGAAAGCCAGTAGCTGGCGCTGCTGAGACCCCAGCGCCACCATTTGCTGGCCCACTGTCGCTAAGGCTTCGCTAATCCGGTTGGGTCGGAGTGGGGGGCTCTCAAGCGGAGCGTCCATAGCCTCGGCAATGCGTATCAGCAAAGCCTGCTGCACCTGGGGGAGATCGCTGGCCCAGTCGCCAATTTGTTTGGTTTTTTCAGCACCAATTAGCTCAACGATCAGCGCCGCGCCGGCGGTATCCAGCCCCTCAAAGCCGGGTAGCGACAGCGATGCCGAGCTTAGCTGACCCTGCTGCTGTAGGGCGCGCTTCAGCTCAGCGTAGTGGCGTAGTGTCCATTCGCCGTGCAGCGAGACACGCTCGCCCTGTTGAGTGATCCACTCGTTTGGCATCCCTGCTCCTCAGTGCCTTCACATGCAGTGAAGGCCTATGATGCAATCAAACGAGCGTTAGTGAAAGGTAAGCCGTCGTTTCTTAACGTGACGCACGATACTTGGGGGCCAGCTCCTGCTTAATTTTCGCTGCTACTTCCTTGAGTCTGGGGCCAAGGTTGTTGACCAATCGATCATGATCTAAACGCAGGCTAGAGCCACCGCAGTTAATCGCCATCACTTCGGCACCATCTTCCAAAATGAGCGGCATGGCCACAGCGCTGATATCCCGCTGCCAATCCTGCTCGGAGAGGCAAAAGCCGTACTCAGCATAGTCGCGCAGGCTCTGCTCAATACCGGCATGAAGGCGCGGCCAATCGCTGCCGTGAAACGCGGCTAGCTCTTGCATCACCTGTTGGCGGCGCTCGTCAGATAATCCGCACAGCCAGGCACGACCAATCGCCGAGGTGGCGATGGGCAGCCGCGAGCCGACATCCAAGCGAATAATCAGCGGCCCGTGGCCGTGGCAGGTTTCCAGATACACCATGTCGCTGCGGTCGGCACCGCCCAGGCTCACGTTGCAGTCGGTGGCGTCGGCAAAATGCTGTAAATGGGGGCGAGCAATTTCGCGAATGCCCATATTAGCCAGAAAGCGATAACCCAGCGCCAGCACACCCGGCCCGAGGCGGTACTTCTCAAGGTGGCGATTGTGTTGCAGGTAGCCTAACTGGGTCAGCGTATAGGTTAACCGGGACACCGTGGGGCGGGGGATGTGGGTGCGATTCGAGAGCTCTGCATTGCCCAGGTACTCTTCCCCTGTTCCAAAAGCGCGGAGCAGTTCTAACCCCCGCGCAAGCGCGGTGACAAAGTTGCGATCTTTTTCGGGTGATTGCGGCTCATCAGCAGCGGCGTCGGTTGGTTCCATCAAGCGTCTCGGCTAATCAATCATTGAGTGGCAAGTATCGCATACCTGCGCTGGGGCGTTGCAAAGCGCGATAAGAGAGCTTAGTCAACGCTTGGCCTGCGGCGCCTGCCTTAGATATTGTGCTAGCGCCGCAGGAGGGCGGTTAGCTCTCCAGGCGTTCAATGATGGTCGCAATGCCCTGGCCAACGCCAATACACATGGTGACCAGCGCATAGCGCCCGCCAGTGGCTTCTAGCTGGCGCAGCGCAGTGAGCGCCAAACGTGCGCCCGAGGCACCCAGCGGGTGGCCAATGGCAATGGCACCACCGTTGGCATTAAGGCGCGGATCGTCGGCGGAAAGACCCAACTGCTTAACGCAGCCCAACACCTGCACCGCAAAGGCTTCGTTGATTTCAATCACGTCCATCTGCTCAAGCGAAAGGCCAGCCCGGGCCAGCGCTTTTTGCGAGGCGGGTACCGGCCCCAGGCCCATAACCCGGGGAGCAACGCCCGCCACGGCGCTGGCAACGATACGTGCTCGCGGAGCAAGCCCAGCTCGCTCGCCTGCTGCACGCGTGCCGACAATCAGCGCGGCAGCCCCGTCGTTTAATCCAGACGCGTTGCCTGCGGTCACGACACCGCCTTCAAACAGCGCGCCGAGTTTGGCCAGTTTTTCCTCGGTGCTTTCAGCGCGGGGATGCTCATCTTTATCTACCAACAGCGGCGGCTGTTTGCGCCCTTGAGGCACTTCTACCCCAAACATTTCGCCTTCATAAAAGCCGTTTGCCAGCGCCTTGGCATAGCGCGCTTGGGAGCGGGCGGCAAAGGCGTCGCTGGCCTCGCGGCCAATGTTCAGGTCGTGGGCAATGTTATCGGCAGTTTCCGGCATGCTGTGGCTGCCGTACTCTTTGGCAATCCACGGGTTGGGGAAGCGAGAGCCAATCACGGTATCAAACATCGGCTGATTGCGAGCGTAGGGGGAGTCGGCTTTGCCCAGCACGTAAGGCGCGCGGGACATGGACTCCACGCCGCCAGCCAAAAATAGCTCACCTTCGCCTAAGCAAGCGGCACGGGCGGCATCCATCATCGCGGCTAGGCCACTGCCGCACAGGCGATTGACGGTTTGGCCTGCCACCTCAATCGGCAGGCCCGCTAGCAGCGCACCGTGACGGGCCACGTTACGGGAATCTTCCCCCGCCTGGTTAGTACAGCCCGCCAACACCTCTTCGTAGCTTTCTGGGGCAAACGGATTACGCGCCACCAGTGCTTTGAGCGTTAAGCCCAGCAGCTCATCCGGGCGAATGGCCGCTAGGCTGCCGCCATGGCGACCGAAAGGGGTGCGTAATCCGTCGTAAATATAGGCGTCTTGCATGGTTATTTTCCTTGTTTGTGTAAGCCTTACTTGAGCCGTAATTGAAACTGAGGGGGTTCAGCCCGTTGGCCCGTCAGTGAGAGACATGCCCAGCGCGGCGCGGCGGCGCAGCCACGGGCTAGGGCGATAGCGGGGGTCACCGGTGGCGTCTAATAGGTTGTTTAAGATGGTCAGGATGCGCGAAGCGCCGTAGTGGTCGCCCATACGCAGCGGGCCAAACGGGTAGCCCAGGCCAAGTTCCACCGCACGATCAATAGTGGCGGGTGCAGCAACGCCTTGCTGTGCAATATCTGCCCCAACGTTGACGATGCAGGCCACCACACGCTGCAGCAC
>NZ_JAMZBE010000034.1:0-29206 GCF_024158645.1 Halomonas sp. 707B3 | reverse complement strand
ACCATGGCATGCGCCACGCCCGCCGATACCGCTAGCCCGACCTTGCGGCTGATGGTTTTCGGCGGCTCTAGCTTCACGCGATAAACCTGCGCTTGAGCAATACGTTCTACTAAATAGGCCTCGCTGGTTCCGACACTATCCACCAGCTTCTGCTCTAATGCTTCACTGCCGTACCAAATCTCTCCGGTGGCAAGTTTTTCAATATCCATGTCGGGCCGGTGCTTAGCCACGTAAGTTTTAAATAGGCGGTGAGTGTTTTCTAGGTCATCGATAAATTTCTCACGCCCTTCTTGGGTGTTTTCCCCAAGTACGGTCAACGTGCGCTTATATTTACCGGCAGTAAGTAGCTCAACATCGATATCGTTGCGTTTGAGAAGGCGATGAATATTGGGCACCTGGGCGACCACGCCAATAGAGCCAATCACCGCAAACGGCGCGGCTTTAATGTGGCTGGCGGTACAGGCCATCATGTATCCACCGCTGGCGGCCACTTTGTCGATGCATACCGTGGTGGTGAGCCCCGCTTCTCGCAGCCGGTCCAATTGAGCAGCGGCTAAGCCATAGGCGTGTACCAGACCACCTGCTGATTCCAAACGCACAATGACTTCATCATCAGTGCTGGCCACCTCAATCACCGCCGATACCTCTTGGGCGAATTGCTCGGCTTGCGAGGCTTTAATATCGCCATGGAAATCCAGCACCCATACTTTTTGGGCGTTTTGGGCCTCGCTCTTGTCTTTCTTGGCCGCCTTTTGCCGGGCTTTCTCTTCGTGGCGAAACGCCTTAACCAGCTTTTTACGTGCGCCATGCACTGTTGTTGTCACGCGTAGCCGACGATTGCGCGCCCGGCGTTGATCATTAAGCGACTCTACATAAAGCTTAAGGCCATGTTCGCTGCTCTCTTTATTACGCCGCATCATCACCAACAGAATCCCAGCAGCGGCCATCACTAAGGTTGTCTGCAGTAAAAATGTGCCCATTTCCGCGAGCCATTCAGTCATCATCACTCTCCTCTTGCTGTGTTGATACGGTTCAAATGTGAATTTTTTGCTCTCTAGCACGCAAACACTGCGTGGACTGCTAATGAGACTTGATTAAAACAAATGTTTAAAATAGTCTCACCCAAGGCATCAACTGCTTGTTAGCCGACTAACGCTTAGGAACTAATCTATGTCATCTAATACACTTGAAAAGTTGCAGTCCCGCTTCGACCCAGAGGCGGCAAAAGGGATGAATGAGGTTTTTCAATTTCATTTTTCCGACGCCGGCAGTTACTACCTGGATATCCAGCACGGTACGCTGGGTGTACATGAAGGTGAGCACGACGATCCATCGGTCAGCCTAAGCATGAGCACCGACACGCTAAAGGGCATTATGAGTGGCGAGATCAACGGCATGACAGCCTTCATGACTGGCAAGCTTAAAGCCACCGGCAACGTAATGCTGGCGACTAAGCTCACCAGCTTGTTCCCCAGCCAGTAAGCCTGCCCTGCTAGCGCCATCGCGCCAGGTGGGTTTCAATCAAGTCACGCGAAATTGAGTAAGGCGGCGGCAGCGACGGCAGCTGCCGCGGTGAAAACCACGCGGCGTCACTAATTTCTACGCCATCAATTTTGATGCGCCGCGTGGTGGCTTCGGCAAAAAAGCCAAACATCAGCGAATGCGGAAAAGGCCACGCCTGACTATGGTGGTAACGCAGTTGGTCCACATGCACGCCCACCTCTTCAAATATCTCTCGATGCACGGCCTCTTCCGCCGACTCCCCAGGCTCAATAAACCCTGCCAAAGTAGAGTAACGCCCAGGTGGAAAACGCGGGCTACGGGCTAGCAGCATCGCTTCACCACTGGTCACCAAAGTAATGATACAGGGCGAAATACGCGGATAGTTACGATGACCGCAGGCATAGCAGTGCATCGCGAACTCTGCTTCAAGCTTGGTCGCCTTTTCGCCGCAGCGGCCGCAGAAGCGATGGTTCTCAAGCCAGGCGCCTACCTGCAAGGCCGTTGAGAGCAGGCTGAACCAGGACGCGGGTAGCTCACCTAGCCACTGACGTCCATCAATCCAGTCATCGCCCGGCTTATTCTCTACCAGTAGCGCCACGGGTTCATCGTGCCAATAGCATAGCGGCTGCATCTGCTCGCTCCAGGGCTGCAACGGCTGTAACGGCGTTAATTCCCCCGTGAGCGGCGCTGGCGCAATATGGCTACGGGAGACACGGATGACCCGCCCCTCTTTGGCATGATGAGGAATTTCACGTTTAAGCATCGGCAGAGGCACCGTCTAGCGGCTCTTGGAACCAGCGCAACTGGTGCGCTTCGCATTTGGCTTGATGAGCGGCGTGCTCTTCAGCAGTTGGCCTCACCACCCGAAGTTGGCCTGGGGTTAGCGAGAGGCGCTGTATTGAAAGCCCTTCGCTCGCCTGATTTTGCTGTTTTTTGTCACCACCACTTTCTGCATCTAACGTTAGCGCCGTTTGGCCGCCGGTCATTGCTAGGTAAACATCAGCAAGAATCTCGGCATCCAACAGTGCGCCGTGAAGTACCCGGTGACCATTATCGATGTCGTAGCGCTTACACAGCGCATCCAGGCTATTACGCTGGCCTGGATGCATCTCCCGTGCCATGACTAGCGTATCCAGAATACGGCAGTGATCTCGCACCGGGCCTAACGCGGGTGCCTGGCGGCGCTTATTGAGTATGCCTAGCTCATGGTCAATAAAGCCGACGTCAAAAGGCGCGTTATGGATAACCAGCTCGGCCCCTTCAATGAACGCCCAGAAATCATCTGCGATCTCGGCAAAGACCGGTTCATTAGCCACTTTGGCATCGTCAATGCCGTGTACCGCGACCACTTCCGCGTCGATGTGGCGCTCTGGGTTGATGTATTGGTGATAGGTGCGCCCGGTAAACCGTCGATTGATCATCTCTACGGCACCGATCTCTACCAGCCGGTGACCATCTTTGGGGTCAATGCCGGTGGTTTCCGTATCTAGGATGACTTGGCGCATGCCGCTCTCCTCTGATGTTCATCGATGGCTTCGTTAGCCAATTCATCTGCGCGCTCATTACCGGGATGGCCGCTGTGCCCTTTTACCCAGTGCCACTCAACCTGGTGGCGCTGGGTTTCTTCGTGAAGGGTCTTCCACAGCTCAGCATTTTTGACGGGCTGTTTGGCCGCCGTTTTCCAACCGCGTTTAATCCAGTTATGAATCCACTGGGTAATGCCCTGGCGCACGTATTGAGAATCAGTCCACAGCGCCACTTCACAGGGCTTATTAAGTGTGCGTAGCGCCATAATCGCCGCCATTAACTCCATGCGATTGTTGGTCGTCTCCGCTTCATAACCTTTTAAGGTTTTTTGATGAGGGCCGCTTTCCAGCATCACCCCCCAACCACCTGGACCTGGATTGCCTCGACAGGCCCCATCGGTGTATACCGTCACCCGGGGCAGCCCCTCGGCTGCTTGCTTACTCACGCTCACTATCCTTTTTTAGACAACGTTGACCTGACGGGTATCGCATAGGGGCACCCGAGCGTGTAGCGCCTAACGATGTGGGTGACACAGGCGCGCGCAGCCCAAATTTCACACGTTGGATTGGTGCATGGCGTTGGCGACGCTGGGCTTGAATCATATAACTTTCGCCTAGCGGCAAATTATGCCGACGCCCCAACGCTTCCCAGCGCTCTCCGCAGGAGTTACTCATTGGGCCACGAAAACAGCAATAGTCTACGCGCTCCACCTCAAAATCGACAAACGCCAGCCAATCCTTCAGCCGATTCGCCGAGCGCCACTGACCATTCCAGGGGAAGTCCGACGGTGGCTTTCGCCAGCGCTGAGTCAACCCATTCAAGCCCAAGGGGTTGAAGCCGAACAGCACCAACATGCCGTTATCAGCCGTGACGCGTGCGGCCTCTTGCAGCGTGTAGTGCGCATCGGAAAGATGTTCTAACCAGTGGTGAATGACAACGGTATCGAGGCAACGGTCGGGTAATGCCAGCTGATCGGGGGGGCATACCAGCGTTGAGTCACTTTCGGCCAACGCGCGATTTGGCGACCAGCGTATCGGGTGTGCGATCGCCGACATGGTCATTAGCGCTGGCCCCATGCTCATCTCTAAGCTGTGCCCACCTTTACGGCCCTCAACCACCGGGCCGAGGCAGGCGCGTTGTGTTTCCCAGAGCGCGCGGCCCGCGTCTGTTTGCCAGTATGCCTGCGCGTTTGTCATACGCTGGGCGAGGCTGGTGGCCTTTGGCGAATTTGACATAAACGGCGCTTCCCTCCACAGTAACTGCTTTTTAACGTCGCTTTGCGCCAGATTTCGCGCACAGCAGCGCTTTTTTTGAATTTTCCGCATTTTAGAATTTAAAGGATCTCGCCCATGATGAGCGTGACACCGATTCCCGCCCTAAGCGACAACTATATTTGGCTAATAAGACAGGATACCAGTCAAAGTGTTTGCGTGGTGGACCCCGGTGAAGCCGCGCCTGTCATCGAGTTCCTCGAGCGTGAATCGCTCACTCTGGATACCATTCTGATTACTCATCATCATCAGGACCACACTGGCGGACTAGATGCGCTAACCAAGCGCTATTCACCCCGTGTGATTGGTCCTGACAACCCCAGCATCAAAGGAATTGATGAGCGAGTGGGCGAAGGGGACCAAGTACGCATTATGGGGCGTCTGTTTGAAGTTATGGCCACTCCTGGCCATACGCTTGATCACATTAGCTACTTTACGCCGGGTATTCCTGCCCTGCTTTTCTGCGGCGACACGCTATTTTGCGCCGGTTGCGGACGCTTGTTTGAAGGCACCCCAGAGCAGATGTTTACTTCATTGAACCGCTTTGCGGAACTACCTGAAGATACCCTGGTCTTTGCAGCACATGAATACACGCAGGCGAACCTGACGTTTGCACGTGCTGCCGACCCTGATAATGATGCTGTTACGCATGCACTGCAGGAGTGTGAGAAGGCACGGATGTTAGACCGGCCTACTTTACCCAGCACGATAGGACGCGAGCTGAAAATCAACCCCTACCTGCGCGTGGGCACCGATAGCGTGCGCCAAGCGGCAGGCTCTCAGGGGGCAAACGATGATGACCTCGCCACGTTCACCACTCTACGGGAGTGGAAGAACCGTTTTTAAGAACGCTATCGAATAGAAACGAACCAAACTATGACCTATCGAACGATTCGCCAGCGCTTACTGTTAAGCGCTGGCAGTACCGTAATAATGGGCCTTTTTCTGGCCGCAGCGGCAAACTCTCAAGCCTCTGCCACTGACACAAACCGCACCTATACCACTGTTAATGACGCATCGATGGACGATGGCAACCAGAAAAATGCCAATCGTTTTCAGCCTACTGCGTTGCATCACCACTTCTGGGAAGCCCTTGTGCTTGAACCCCAGGATGCCTGGAGCTCACTACGCTCAAGCTTCCAATGGCAGGAAAAAAACTTGCCTGCCGATGCTCAGGCTAGAGTCGATGAGTGGATTGAGTACTACCGCTCCAGCCCGCATAACATCGCGGCTATTACCGAGCGCGCCACCCCTTGGCTTGCCTGGATTGCGCAGCAGGTCAGCGACCGCGGTCTGCCCGGCGAAATTGCCCTGATTCCTTTCGTTGAAAGCTCGTTCGACCCCAGTGCGCGCAGTCACTTAGGTGCTGCTGGCCTGTGGCAGTTTATGCCGGGCACCGGCGATGCCTTAGGGCTGGTGCGTAACGGCAACTATGATGGCCGTTTGGATGTTGTGACTTCGACAGAAGCCGCACTGGATTATCTAGAGATGCAGGCAGATCAGTGGTACGAAGGCGACCTGATGCTATCACTGGCGGCCTACAATGCTGGCGCTGGCACCGTGAACCGGGCTCAGCGCCAAGCACAGAGCCAAGGGTTGGATGGCAAATACTGGGATCTTTCCCTCCCCCACGAAACCATGCAGTACGTACCTAAGCTCAAGGCAATTGCGACGATTATTAATGATCCCGAGAAATACGGTGTCAGCCTGCCGGATATCCACCCAGACCCCGCGTTTGCGAAAGTTCAATTGGAACAGCCGGTGAGCTTAGCCCAAGCCTCCCAGCTATTAGATGTCAGCCAGTCCGCGCTGGCCGAGCTAAATCCTGGCCTGCTGAATGGCAGCCTCGACCCACGCAGTGCACAGACGCTTCTAGTGCCTGAAGAAGTTGATACTCAGGTATTAGCTCAGCTTTCGCAGTCAGACGATGCTGTGCTTGCCTCGACCAGCACGCCTTCCGTGCATCGCGTTGAAAGAGGCGATAATCTTTCTGCTATCGCCGCGCAGTATAATCTTGATCAGCAAGACTTAATCAGGTGGAATGCTATAGATCGCCCGGGAGCACTGCAGCCAGGACAGCTGCTGTCGCTCTCTGGTCGTTAACACTCTCTGGCTACTAACGCATCAGATCAGTAGTTTAGAATTAAGGCTTTGCAAGGTGTTCACCTAGGTTTTGTTACTACAGGAAGTTGCCAATGCCACGTGGTGTGATGTTCACTAAAACGCTTTTGCTAATAAGCGGCTTGCTGCTGAGTGTGTCGCTATCTGCTTCAGATGAGGCCGTTGACACCACCACTACTCCTGTTGAAACGGTGCATGGGCTATCGCTTTACGATAGCCCGGAATTGCCGGAAGATTTCGCCTATTTTCCCCACGTTAATCCGCAAGCTCCTAAAGGCGGCTCCATTACACACACCGCCGTAGGCGGTAGCTTCGATTCCACCAATCCTTTTATTATTCGCGGAACGCCCGCCACCGGCATTTCTCAAATTTATGACACGCTGATGGCCAGCAACCCCAATGAGCCGTTTAGCCTTTATGGCTTACTAGCGAAAGGCGTGCGCCTGGATCCTGAGCGCCGCTGGATTGAGTTCGACCTACGTGAGGAAGCCCGCTTTCAGGATGGCGAGCCGGTCACTGCCTACGACGTAGTATTCTCCTTTGACTTGCTACGTGAAGAGGGTAACCCCTTCTATGCCAGCTATTATGCGGGCGTTGAGCAAGTCATCGCTATAAACGAACATCAGGTACGCTTCGAGTTCAACGATACCGAGTCTCGGGAGCTGCCGCTGATTGTGGCCCAGCTACCCATTTTGCCCCGCCACTACTGGGAACCCCGCGACTTTAGCGCGCCTACCCTGGCGGCCCACCCTGGCTCTGGCCCCTACCGGATTAGCGAAGTGGACCCAGGGCGACGCATTGTGTACCAGCGCAACGAGAACTACTGGGGCAAAGATCTGCCGGTCAACGTCGGCCGTTACAACATCGACCGTGTGGTATACGAATACTATCGAGACCGGGATATCGCCTGGGAGGCGTTTAAAGCCGGGTTAACAGATTTCCGTATTGATGCCCGCGCAGCCACCTGGGCCATTGGCTACAACTTTCCCGCCTACCAAGATGGTTTAATTAAGCGCATCACCGTTCCTGATGTAAACCCGTCGATGATGCAGGCGTTTGTCTTCAACCTCCGCGAAGAGAAATTTCAAGACCCACGGGTGCGTGAAGCCTTGAGCCTGACGTTCGACTTCCCCTGGTTAAACACCAATATTTTCTATAACACCTACACTCGCACGGAGAGCTTCTTCCAAAACTCGGAAATGGAAGCCATCGGCGAACCCTCCGAGGCTGAACTGGCGTTGCTCGAACCGTTTCGTGATGAGCTGCTGGCATCTCATCAGTCAGAGCGGCTTTTCACTGATCCACTCCCCATTGAGCATCCGGTGGAGCTTCGTGAACGCTTAAGGCTAGCGCTTAAGCTTCTGCGTGAAGCGGGTTACCGCGTCGATGATGGCGTACTGGTTAATGCCGAAGGCCGCCCACTCTCGCTGGAAGTACTGCTTTACGACTCCGGCTTAGAGCGCGTTGTGCAGCCCATGCTGCGGAACATGGCGCGCTTGGGTATCCAGACTTCCCTACGCATTGTCGATATCAACCAGTACCTTAACCGCGTACGGGATTATGACTACGACATAGTGATCAGCCACTTCCCGCAATCCAATAACCCCGGTAACGAACAGCGGGACTACTGGACCAGCGCCGCCGCCGAAGCGCCGCAAAGCCGCAATCGGATGGCACTGGCCCACCCCGCCGTTGATGCCCTGGTGGAAGAGATCATTCGGTCAGAAGACCGCGAGTCGCTGGATACCGCTACCCGCGCCCTTGATAGGGTGCTGCGCTGGGGCTTTTATGTGATCCCCCACTACCACTCCGGCGAGACACGCATTGCAGTATGGGATAAGTTTGGTTACCCGGAACCATTTCCCGCCTACGCCATGGATTTAGATGCCTGGTGGGTAGATAGCGAACGTGAAGCAGCGCTGCAGCAACGTAATCGTCGCCGCTAGCGTTTGTCGTTGCGGCTGACCTTCGTTTATCACAATCGCTCACAACAATAGCCTGTTTACATCATTTCGTGGAGTGCACTGTGGCACGTTATACCCTACGCCGACTGCTACTAATGATCCCGACCCTGTTCGGGATCATGCTGCTTAACTTCATGATTGTGCAAGCCGCCCCCGGCGGGCCGATTGACCAAATGCTGGCGCGTTTTGAAGGCGCTAACGCCATGGCCAGCACACGGCTGGATATGGGCGGTGCCGATGTACAGGTCAACGATGACTCCCGCGGGGCGCGCGGTATCGACCCGCGCTTTATCGAACAGTTGGAGCAGCAGTTTGGCTTTGATAAGCCTGCCCATGAACGCTTCATCGGCATGATGGCGGACTATCTCACCTTCGATTTCGGCACCAGCTTTTTTAGAGACAGGCCGGTGATTGACCTGATGATCGAGCGGCTGCCGGTGTCGATCTCCCTCGGTTTATGGACCACCCTGCTGGTCTATTTGATTTCCATTCCGTTAGGCATTCGTAAAGCCCTGCGCCACGGTTCACGCTTCGACGTATGGACATCGGGGCTGGTCATTGTCGGCTACGCGATTCCTGGTTTTCTGTTCGCCATTCTACTGATCGTACTGTTTGCTGGCGGCACCTACCTGGATTGGTTCCCGCTGCGCGGGCTGACCTCGCCGGATTTTGCCGAGCTATCCGCTTGGGGCAAAGTAAAAGACTACTTCTGGCACATCACCCTGCCGGTTATCGCGGCGGCCATTGGCAGCTTCGCCACCCTCACCATGCTAACCAAAAATAGCTTTCTGGATGAAATCCATAAGCAGTATGTACTCACTGCCCGAGCCAAAGGCGCCGATGAGCAGCGCGTGCTGTATGGGCACGTCTTTCGCAATGCCATGCTAATTATTATCGCGGGCCTGCCCTCGGCAATGATCGGTATTTTCTTTACCGGCGCGCTGCTGATCGAGGTGATTTTCTCCCTGGATGGGCTGGGCCTGCTGGGCTTTGAAGCGGTCATGCAGCGTGACTACCCGGTGATCTTCGGTACGCTGTTTCTCTATACCGTCATCGGGCTGCTGCTCAAACTGATCTCGGACTTAACCTATGTGTGGGTTGATCCGCGTATCGATTTCGCGTCGAGGGAGTCTTAATATGCACGTTCTTACCTCACGTCTCTCGCCTATTACCTTGCGCCGACTGGCGGCGTTTAAAGCTAACCGCCGTGCACGTATCTCGCTGTGGCTCTTTGGCATCCTGTTTATCATCAGCCTGTTTGCCGAGCTGATCGCCAACGACAAACCGATTGTGATGCAGTATGACGGCCAGTGGTACGTGCCGCTGCTGGTGGATTATCCAGAAACCGAGTTCGGAGGTTTCCTCCCTACCCGTGCCGATTACCTGGACCCGTTTATCCAGCAGCAGATCAGCGACCACGGCTGGGCGCTCTGGCCGATCATTCCGTTCTCCTATCAAACCCTGGATATGCAGATGACGCAACCCTCGCCTGCGCCGCCGGATAGCCGCCACTGGCTGGGCACCGACGACCAGGGCCGCGACGTACTGGCGCGAGTCATCTACGGTTTTAGGCTTTCCGTGGCGTTTGCGTTAGTGCTAACCGCTGGATCGTTAGTGATTGGCGTTTTTGCTGGTGGTATACAGGGCTACTTCGGCGGCAAGGTGGATCTCATTGGCCAGCGAGTAACTGAAATTTGGTCGGGGCTGCCGGTACTGTTTTTATTGATTATTTTGGCCAGCTTTGTACAGCCTGGCTTCTGGTGGCTGCTGGGTATCATGCTGCTTTTCTCCTGGCTGGGGCTTGTGGATATTGTTCGTGCCGAGTTTTTGCGGGCCCGCAACCTGGAGTACGTTCGCGCCGCCAAAGCCATGGGGCTTCCTTCACGGCTGATTATGTGGCGACACGTACTGCCTAATGCCATGGTCGCCACGCTGACGTTTATTCCCTTTCTGTTCACTGGTGCCATCGGCACGTTAACCGCACTGGACTTCCTCGGCTTTGGGTTGCCACCGGGCGCTCCATCGCTGGGTGAGCTAGCCGCCCAGGGCAAAAATAACCTGCACGCCCCCTGGTTAGGGATCACCGCCTTTATGACCCTGGCGATCATGCTTTCCCTGCTGGTATTTATTGGCGAAGGCCTACGCGACGCCTTCGACCCACGCCATGTTAAACAGCGTCCTACCTCTATCCAGCAAACCTCTGTCCAGGAAACGTCTCATGTCTGAGCCTACTGCCAAACCGCTACTGCAACTTAATGAGCTAACGGTAGCCTTTGACGGCAAGGTCGTGGTGGAGGCGCTGTCGCTCACGGTCAACGCAGGGGAAACCTTGGCCATTGTAGGCGAGTCAGGCTCAGGAAAATCGGTCTCTGCCCTGGGCGCCATTGACCTGCTGCCCAGTAACGCAGAGGTACGCGGCGAACGCTGGTTGGAAGGAGCCGATCTTAACAAGCTAAGCAAACGCGACTGGAACGGCATTCGCGGCAATCGCGTGGGGTTTATTTTTCAAGAGCCGATGACATCGCTCAACCCGTTGCACCGCATTGGCAAGCAGATTGGCGAAACGTTGCGACTGCACCAAGGGCTGAGCGGTTCAGCCGCTCGCAGCAAAGCAAAAACGCTGCTTGAGCAAGTCAAACTGCCTCGCCCTGACGAGTTGCTGGATGCTTGGCCTCATCAGCTCTCTGGCGGTCAGCGCCAACGGGTGATGATCGCCATGGCCATTGCTAATAACCCTGCGTTACTGATTGCCGATGAACCCACCACCGCACTCGATGTCACCGTGCAGCAGGAGATTCTCGCGCTGCTTAAAGAGCTGCGCGACCAGCACGGCATGGGCGTACTGCTGATTAGCCATGACTTAAACCTGGTACGCCGCCACGCCGACCGCATCTGCGTGATGTATCAGGGCAAGGTTCAGGAAACCGGCCACGTTGCTGAAGTGTTTAGCAACCCACAAAGCGATTACACCAAGGCGCTGATTGCCGCCGAGCCCGAAGGCCGCCCCGCTGAGCCAGTGAATACCACACCGTTACTGACGGCTCAGCAGCTACGGGTCAGTTTTAAGCGCCCTAAGACAGGTCTGTTTCAGCGGCAACCGCCGGCGTTTGAGGCGTTAAAAGCCACCAACTTGACCATCGCCCCAGGGGAAACGCTGGGCATAGTCGGTGAATCAGGTTCCGGTAAAACGACGTTGGCATCAGCGATTATGCGCTTGGTGACTAGCCAAGGTGAGGTTCAGTTGGGTGATGCTGCGCTCAGCCAGCTCTCGGGTGACGCGCTGCGCCGCCAACGCCATCGTCTGCAGATGGTGTTTCAGGACCCCTACGGTGCCCTTTCACCGCGGATGCCGGTATTCGATATTGTCAGTGAAGGCTTGCGCTTTCACTATCCAAAGCTTAGCGATGCGGAAGTGGCCGAACGGGTACACCGCACCTTGTGGGAAGTCGGCTTACCGGAAAGCTGTGCGGCCCGCTACCCTCACGAGTTTTCCGGCGGACAGCGCCAACGCATTGCCGTAGCCCGAGCGATTATTTTAGAGCCGGAACTACTGGTGCTAGATGAACCCACTTCAGCGCTTGACCGCACCGTGCAAAAGCAGCTGGTTGTGCTGCTGCGCGAACTGCAAGCCCGCCGCCAGCTTAGCTATCTGTTTATCAGCCACGACCTTGCCGTGGTAAGGGCGATGGCCCATCGGGTCATGGTGCTAAAAGATGGCGAAGTGGTCGAACAAGGCAACTGCTTGGACGTACTTGCTGCCCCTCAACACGCCTATACCAAAGCACTCATCGAAGCTGCGCACTTGTACTAAGTGCCTGCTTAACTTTTTGTTTAAGCAATTTTTCGGGTGTTCTGCTGCCTTTAGTCGAAACAAGATAACGGTATAAAATATAGTGTTTTTACACAAGCAAGACGCCGCAATGGGCATCTAGCCCAATTGCGGCATCTCAACGGAAAAAGGTCGCTTAAAAGCTGGCGATCTCTTCCGGGGTAAGCTCCCGCCATTCACCAGGAGCTAGGTCATCGGGCAGTACTACATCGCCAATCGAGCGACGATGCAGCGCGTTAACATGGTTACCTAAAGCAGCAAACATGCGCTTTACCTGATGGTAGCGCCCTTCGGTAATGGTGAGCTCCGCTTGTTGCGGGGTAATAAAACGCAGCGTGGCGGGCTGGGTAGGCGTTTCTTCACCTTCCAGTAAGATACCCTCAGCCACCTGTTCTATCGCCTGCTGGGCGGCCTCGCCTTCCATCGGCTCAGCCAACTCCGCTATATAGACTTTGGCACAGCGGTGGCGTGGCGAGGTAACTCGGTGCGACCATTGGCCGTCATCGGTTAGTAGTAGTAGGCCCGTGGTATCCACATCTAGCCGCCCTACTGGCTGCAGCCGCTCCACTTTAGGTAAGTCGATAATGTCGATTACCCGCGGGTAGAGACCCCGGCGAGCGGTACACTCCACATCCACCGGTTTATGCATCATCACGTAGCGAAGCCCCACTAAGGCGAGCCGTTCGCCGTTGAGCTTCACTTCGTCATTTTCAGTATCTACCTGGGTGGCCGCCTGCTTGATCGGTTCGCCATTGAGCGTCACTTCACCATTTTTAAGCGCACGTTTTGCTAGGCTGCGAGTTAGCGGCGTGGTCTCACTTAAAAAACGATCAAGGCGCATTATTGCCCCACTCCTGGCAGCAACGAAAAGCGGTCGGCATCTTGCCAGGCAGGAAATTTTTCACGAAAGGCATCTAGGTCCGTTTTATCTAGCGTCCCCGTTTCAATAAACGGAGTATGGGCAGGATGGTCGATCAGCGGTTCGCCTTTAAAATCGACCAGCATGGAGTCGCCGCTATAGGCCAGCCCCTTGGCATCTTCACCCACGCGGTTAACACCCACCACGTAGGCGAGGTTTTCCACCGCGCGCGCCTGTAGCAAGGTTCGCCACGGATGCCGCCGAGGAGCGGGCCAATTAGCCACGCACAGGATGGCATCATACTCGAAATGCTCGCCCTCTGCTGGCTGCTGGCGCATCCATACGGGGAAACGCAGGTCGTAGCACACGCTGAGCTGCAGCTTAAAACCGTTGAGTTCTACGATGTGGCGCTGCTTGCCCATGCCATAGCGTTCATGCTCCCCGGCCATGCGAAACAGGTGGCGTTTGTCGTAGTAGCTCACTTCTCCCGTTGGCGTTGCCCACACCATACGGTTGTAGTACTGGCCGTCGTCAACAATGGCGACGCTGCCGGTCACCACGCAGCCCCTTGCCTTCGCCTGGGTTTGCAGCCAGGCAACGCTTTGGCTCTCTTTCATGGGCTGCGCCATTTCCCGGGAGTTCATCGTGAAACCGGTGGCAAACATCTCTGGCAGTACAATCAGGTCAGTGTCGCGACTATCTAAATCACCCAGCAGTGCTTCTAAATGCGTGTGGTTGGCTTGGGGATCTTCCCAGCGTAAGTCGCACTGCACCAGGCTAGTTTTTAATTGACTCATGCCGCGTCTCCTTTGCATCGGTGTCTTTATCAATTGTGTGCTAGATTAGCATTTTTACTTAATGAGGCTGCTATGCTTCCATCCGCTCCTAGGGACCCTGAAGCGGTCAAAGGCGTCATGTTTGGCTTAACCGCCTACACCATGTGGGGTTGTTTCCCGCTGTTTTTTGCCCTCTTTGACGGAATTCCGGCCTTTGAGATCTTGATTCACCGCATTTTGTGGTCGTGCCTATTCCTGGTGGGGCTGATTAGCGTGCTGGGCCGCTGGCCACCGGTCGTGGCTGCATTGGTGCAGCCTAAGCGCTTGGGCCGAGTGTTAGCCTGCGCGCTGCTGATCGCCTTTAACTGGGGCATCTATATCTATGCGGTGGAGAGCAAACAGGTGCTGCAAGCCAGTTTAGGCTACTTTCTCACCCCGTTGGTGAATGTAGCACTGGGCATGCTAGTACTTCGGGAAGTCATGGCGAAGCTACAGCTTGTGGCGCTGGGCCTCGCCAGTCTTGCCATTGCGATTCAATTTATCATGCTGGGTGAATTACCATGGCTTAGCTTGCTGCTTGCCCTTAGCTTCGGCAGCTATGGACTGTTTCGTAAGCAAGTGCCACTGGATGGACTGTCAGGCCTCTTCGTGGAAACGCTGCTGCTATTCCCGCTGGCGCTAATGGCGCTTACCTGGATGAGCTGGCAGGGCGAGTCACATTTCCTCCACGATGTACCCATGTCCGCGCTGTTAGTCGTGAGCGGAGTCTTAACTGCCCTGCCGTTGATGGCCTTTGCAGGCGCGGCTCGTCGCTTACGCTTGGCCACGCTGGGGTTCTTAATGTATATCAACCCCAGCATTCAGTTCCTAATTGCCTTGACGATTTTCGGTGAGCCCCTGGGCATGATCCAACTCGCTACGTTCTTGATGATCTGGACCGGTCTTGCGCTCTACTCCTGGTCCTCATGGCAATCACGCCCGCGTCAAGCGGCGGTTTGACGAAGCAGGCGGTAACGCTGGCTGCTCTTTATGAGCCACACTGGTTGCGGTGTTTTTTTCCGGCTGGTAGCCAACACGGAAACCGCCCCAGTGCTTGCCATTAATATAAATCGGCACTGAGAGGTCGTGCATGATCTCGCCAGTATCACGCTTGTAGGTTTGCAGTAGCAGCGGTTTCTCGTGGGCACCGCAGCGACTACCGGTAGGATCGTCGAAAATACGCTTGCTGCGGCAATACTTCAGATCGTGATCATAATCGCCGGTTGGCGCGCGGCTTACCGCAGCATTGTGGGTAGGCACGTAGCCGTTACGGTCACAAGCAATGGCGTAGCTCAAGCCATATTCGTTGAGTAACGGCTCCTGAAGGCTGGGTAACTGCTGATCCGTGAAAGAATCGAACCCGGTATGGTAAAGCGGAGGTCGAGTGCCGTTAATAGCCGCATAATCTGGTTGGAACAGCGCTCTTTCTGATAGCTCCCCTCGGGCAATGGCTTTCTCAAACAGTTTACCGATGCGGTCAGCAGTTTGGCGGGCGGCTAGGAAAACCGTTTGGTGCCGACCCATTAAGCGCTGCTGAGCTAGCTCGCCATCTACACCCTCTGCGGCATCCATCAGTGCGCGCGCCTGTAGCGCCAGTTCATGCATATTACGATTGCCTTCATCGACATCATCTTCCAATTGGCGCAGGCTGTCGGCAACGGTTTGGCTGTGCTCTTTGGTGCTGTTCATAGCGTCAGCAACGCTGGTTATCTCCTGCTGAACTTGATCAAACTCTTCGGTAATTGTAGCTAGGCTGCTGCCCACCCGCTGCATGCCCTGAGAGCGCTCGCGAACGCGGGTCATTAAGTCTCCCATAGTAGCCACCACGCTTTGCCCACTTTGGTGCATGTCTTTGACCAGTGCATCGACACTTTGCGTCGCAGTGGAGGTTTTCAAAGCGAGGTTACGCACTTCTCCTGCGACCACAGCAAAGCCCCTGCCATGCTCACCTGCTCGAGCGGCTTCAATGGAGGCATTCAGTGAAAGCAGATGGGTCTGTTCGGCAATGCCTTCAATCATCGAGGTGACGCTGCGCACACGCTCAATTTTATCGTTGAGTGCAGTCAGCATATCCAGCGCTTGGTTAGAGCGCTCAGCCACATCGGTCATATCATGGATGATAGCGGTCAATTCATCGTGATTATGATGGCTAGCTTGCTGAGCATTATCGGCAAGGGCAGCCACCTGAGTAGCACTGGCACTGACCTGCATAATGGCAGCATTGATAGCGCTCATACTGGAAGACGCTTCGCTAGCCATAGTCTCCTGTTTGCCCAGCCGCTGAGCCATCAAGTCAGCGTAATGGGACACTTCCGCCGAGGCAATGGCCGTGCTACTGGCACGATTCATTAACCGGTAAGCCATAGCGCGCAGCGAGCCATAGTCTCTCAGGGGTTTTAGCCCGCGCACCGATTGCTTCAATCGGTGCTGATCAGCGCTATAAACACTATATAACCCGACAGCCATCGCCCCCATACCACCCAATGAAGCGCACAACACAGCGAGGTATTTCCAAGCACCTGGCTGAGACACTAGCCCGATAGAGGCTATCAGTAGTAGCAATGGCACCAGCCAACGAAGTAGTCGCATGTGAGGCACTCTTTTTTTAGTTGACGTTGTTGAGTTGGAAAGCGCTGCGATGTAGGAGCCCCCTCTTTCTCAGTAATCTTAACGGGTTATGCTAATGAAAGAAGTAGCACTTTGGGGGAAGAGCGATGTGTATTGCTGGCAAGGAAACGGCAAATGCCGTAATTATCGTTATAACGCGCTAAACTATTGCCCTTATTTTCAATGCTGCCCTTATGCACACTCGGCCTAAGCCATAGGAGCTTATGTTTAAGCGCTATTTGCCTATTTTTACCTGGCTGCCCCACTACCATAAGCGTTTGCTTGGAGCCGACCTTCTGGCGGGCTTAATTGTGACCGTTATGGTCATACCTCAATCGCTAGCTTATGCCCTGCTTGCGGGATTGCCAGCCGTGGTAGGCCTCTATGCGAGTATTCTGCCGCAACTGCTGTATACCTTTCTTGGCACCAGCCGCACTCTGGCGGTAGGGCCAGTCGCCATCATCGCGCTGATGACCGGGGCCGCGCTATCCTCGGTGGCCGCGCCTGGTACCCCCGAGTACCTGCAGGCTGCGCTGGTGCTCTCGCTGCTTTCAGGTGCCATTTTGGTGGCCATGGGCGCGCTAAAGATGGGCTTTTTCAGCAACTTTTTAAGCCACCCGGTGATTTCAGGTTTCTTGACCGCCTCGGGAATTTTGATTGCCGTTAGCCAGTTAGGCAGCCTATTGGGCGTTTCAAGCAGTGGCTTCACCCTGGTAGAGCGTCTGATGACGCTACTGCCTAACCTGCCTACGTTTAACCCTTATACAGTTGCCATTGGCGGTGGAACGCTGCTGTTTCTGGTGTTAATGCGCCGCTATGGCAAACAAAGTTTGATAAAGGTAGGCCTCCCCTCAGCACTCGCTGATTTAATGACCAAAGCCGGACCCGTTTTTGCTGTGGTGGTCACCACGTTGGCGGCGTGGCAC
Organism: Halomonas sp. 707B3; assembly: GCF_024158645.1. NCBI lineage: Bacteria > Pseudomonadati > Pseudomonadota > Gammaproteobacteria > Oceanospirillales > Halomonadaceae > Halomonas > Halomonas sp. 707B3. The sequence continues at coordinate 11,784 of NZ_JAMZBE010000034.1, read as the reverse complement.
TGGCAGTTGGCGTACGAGCATGGGGTAGCCGTGGTCGGCACTATTCCCAGCGGCCTGCCCGCCCTCAGCTTTCCCTGGGGAGATGCGTCGCTATGGCGAGCACTATTAATACCCGCCATGCTGATTAGCCTAGTGGGGTTTGTCGAGTCGGTCTCTATGGGGCAGATGCTGGCGGCAAAACGGCGCCAGCGTATCTCTCCCAACCAGGAGCTGATTGGCTTAGGAGCCGCCAACTTAGCGGCAGGATTTACCAGCGGCATGCCTGTCACCGGCGGCTTATCCCGCACCGTCATCAACTACGATGCGGGCGCACAAACGCCTGCTGCTGGGGCCTTTGCCGCGCTCGGCATTGCACTCGTGACCATGGCCTTTACCGGCTGGCTCTACTATCTGCCCATCGCGACGCTTGCCGCCACCATCACGGTGTCTATTTTGACCCTGGTGGATATCCCCATGCTGCGCCAAACCTGGCGCTACTCCCGCAGCGATTTTGCCGCCATGGCGGTCACGATTCTATTAACGCTGGTGGAAGGCATTGAAGCGGGCATTATTGGCGGGGTGACGCTCTCTATTGCGCTCTTTTTATACCGCACCAGCCGCCCTCACAGTGCGCTAGTGGGCCGAGTGCCGGATACCGAGCACTTTCGTAATGTAGAGCGGCATGATGTGGAGACGGTGAGCAACGCAGCCCTACTGCGCATCGATGAGAGCCTCTACTTCGCCAATGCCCGTTATCTCGAAGACACCGTCTACAACTTGGTGGCCAGCCGCCCAGAGCTTGAGCATGTCGTGCTGATCTGTTCAGCGGTCAATCTGATTGATGCCTCTGCCTTGGAGAGTCTGGATGCCATCAATGCTCGCTTGAAGGATTCCGACGTCAAACTGCACCTGTCAGAGGTGAAAGGCCCGGTGATGGACCAGTTGAAAAAAAGTGACTTCCTGGATGCGTTAACCGGGCGGGTATTTTTAAGCACCTACGCTGCATGGCGGCAATTCTCTTAGCTTAGGAACGCATAAACCACTGAAAAGCCAGGCAACCGCCTGGCTTTTTTTGTGAGCCTAAGGACTATTTTTGACTGCCCACTAGAACAGCGTTGACAGCCTCTCTGGCCTTACCTACTATCACTCGACCACTTAGCAAAACCAAATACCGCATAGCAAAACACAAAGTAACTAAACGTAACGAACTTAAAAGTAACAATCACAATAGAAGCAACCACAATAAAGGAGCATCTCAATGCGTCCGTTTGCTCACCGCCTACTCATCGCCGCACTTCCCCTTTCTTTATTGAGTGCATCAGTCAGCCATGCCAGCGAGGTAGAACTCCCTGGCACTATGGCCTGGACGGCCTACGGCACCAACTCTAGCGGTTACGCCCAAGCCGTTGCGATTGGCAATATGCTGCAGAATAAGTACGACTCTTCTGTGCGCATTCTGCCTGGTGATAACGATGTTTCCCGTATGACGCCCCTTAAACAGGGTCGCGTTGACCTGTGCGCTTGCGGTATCGCCAGCTACTACGGCGCTGAAGGGGTCATGATGTTTGCCGACCGCGACTGGGGCCCGCAGCCGCTGCGCGTCATTACCACCTCTACCGCATCTTTTGGTCTTTCACTGGCCGTGGCGGGTGATTTGGACGTTGAAACCCCTGCCGATTTAGCAGGCAAACGCATTGCCTATATCCGCGGTGACGATGCCTTGAACAAAGGCACCGAGGCGTACCTTGCCTTTGGCGGCTTAACCTGGGATGACGTTGAGCGCGTTGACTACCCAGGCTACGCCCGCTCTTTCGACGGTATTATTGCTGGCGATGTGGACGCCTCGTTCACTACCACCGTTACACCGCCCGCTCAGCAGCTTGCGAGCAGCCCTCGGGGCGTTAGCTGGCCAGTGCTTGATCCTAATGATGAAGCTGGCTGGGAACGCATGGCGGCGGTGGCACCCTACTTCCGCCCCCATGAAGTCACCGCCGGTGCAGGCGGTATTAGCGCCGAAAACCCGCTACCCAGCGCCAGCTACCCCTACCCCATTGTGGTCGCCAACCAGGACCTGGATGACAATGTCGCTTACGGTTTAATCAAAGCGATGCAGGAAAACTACGACGACTATAAAGATAACGCGCCGGGTGCGATGGGCTACGCACTGGAGTACCAGGATTTACAGTGGGTGGTGCCCTTCCATGACGCAGTAGTGGAGTACTACAAAGAGATCGACGTATGGACCGATGAGATGCAGGCCCACCAAGATCAACTCGTTGAGCGTCAAAATGTATTAATGCAGGCCTGGGAGCAGTTTATGCAAGACGCACCCAGCGATGCTGATACGTTTACCACTGAGTGGATGGCCGCCCGCGCCACGGCTCTCACCGATGCTGGGTTCGAGCCGATCTTCGAGTAACTCGCCACGGGGCGGCGCTCGCCGCCCCTGCTGATTGATGGAACGCCCTATGACCACCGATACCGCACCTGCCAGCACGCCGCAGGTTAAAGAAAAGATCAGCCAAATCCGCGAGCTGCCACTGGCGCTTCGTTGGGTGCCTGCCACCGTCACCGTATTACTGATGATGATGACGCTGGATTACCTGTTTAACTGGGGCTGGCTCACCTTCGTGACCGGGCTGGAAACTCAGTTTTACTACGCAGTGGTGGCACTGCTTCTGCCGCTCGTGTTTCTGCTATGGCCCATGCGAAGCAGCCAGCAGGAGCAATCGATTCCCTGGTATGACTACCTGCTTAGCGCTGTCACGCTAATTGTGGGCGGCTACTTTGTGTATAACGCTGTTCCCATTCTGGAGCGCGGCTGGGCGTTTGCAGCTCCGGATATCGCTATTTATTTCAGCTATGCCTACTGGGTATTAATTATCGAAGCCGCCCGCCGAGCCGGCGGTTTGCCGATAGCCATCATTGCCGGGGTGTTCTCGCTTTACCCCTTGGTAGCCGATATTGTTCCTGGCCCGATCCAGGCATTCCCCTCTAGCCTGCCTGAAACGGCGATGTACCACACCATGAGCACCGAAAGCATCATGGGGGTTCCGCTACAGGCGTTTGCAGGCCTGGTGATTGGCTTTCTGGTGTTTGGCGTGGTGCTGCAAAAAAGCGGCGGCGGCAAATTCTTCATCAATTTAGCCTTTGCGCTTTTAGGCCATGTACGCGGCGGCCCGGCTAAAGTGTCGATTTTCTCCAGCGGTCTAATGGGCTCCATGAGCGGCAGCGTGATCAGTAACGTGCTGACCACCGGGGTGCTCTCAATTCCGGCCATGCGCCGCATTGGCATGAGCCGCTCGTTTGCGGGCGGTGTGGAAGCCTGCGCCTCAACCGGTGGCGTATTGATGCCCCCAGTGATGGGCGCCACCGCCTTCGTGATGGCCATGTTCCTGGATATTCCCTACTCAGCGGTGGCGCTGGCAGCGGTCATCCCCTCGATTCTCTATTTCCTTGGTCTGTTCATTCAAATTGATGCCTATGCCGCGCGCAATGACATCAAAGGCCTGCCCGCCATAGAGCTGCCGTCGATTAAGCAAACGCTGAAAGAGGGCTGGTACTTTATCTTCGTCTTCGGCCTGCTGGTGTGGATGCTGCTGATCATGCAACGCGAAGCGGTTGCCCCATTCTATGCGACCGCCCTGCTGTTAGTGCTCAACCAGCTCTCTAAGCAGAATCGCTGGGGTTGGAAGGATGTCACCGAGACGCTCTCGTCGGCGGCCAAGCTATTTGCCGAACTTATCGCCATTCTGGCGGGCGTGGGTATGCTAGTTGGCGCGCTCTCCATGACCGGCCTATCGGGCACCATTGCCAACGACTTTATCAATATCGCCGGCGGCAGCGTGCCATTGCTGCTAATTATGGGCGCGGTCACCAGCTTTGTGTTGGGCATTGGCATGACCGTTACCGCGGCCTATATCTTCCTGGCGGTGGCGCTCGCCCCTGCGCTGATTCAAGGCGGCGGTCTGGACCCCATGGCGGTGCACATGTTCATCCTCTACTGGGGCATGCTCAGCTTTATCACGCCGCCCGTGGCACTGGGTGCTTTTGCCGCCGCCACCGTGGCCGGTGCCCGTCCTATGGAAACCGGCCTGCAGGCCATGCGTCTAGGCAGCGTGATTTACTTTATCCCCTTCCTGTTCGTACTGAATCCCGCGCTGATCATGCAGGGCGAACCATGGATGATCATTGCCGTGTTTATCCAAGCGGTCATCGGCATCATCCTGTTTGCCTCCGCGATGCAAGGCTACCTGATGGGCGTGGGTCGTTTGGGTTACGGCGCGCTGCAGGAAATCGTGATTCGTGCGCTGGTACTGATCGCGGGGCTACTGCTCGCCCTACCGGGCGGCGGCATGGTACCGCTAAGCCAGTGGGAGTTGATTGGTTTAGCCGCCGTGGCGCTGCTACCCGCCGTGGTGCTTGCCCGCCTTAGCCAGCGCCATCACCAGCGTTCGCTCACTGCCAACGCTTAATGCCACCCTCGAGGATTCTTATGAGCACAAAAACAAATCTCACCCTCGTACTCGGTAGTTTAACGGCAGGCCTGCTGGCGGCTGGCAGCGCCAGCGCCATGCCTAGCACGCTGAACTGGACCGCGTATGGCACCGGCACCAGTGGCCATGCGCAGATTATGGCCATCAGCCAGCTGCTACAGGAGGAGCACGGCACTCAGTCCCGCGTTATTCCTGGTGAAAACGACACCATGCGCATGACACCGCTGAAAACTGGCCGCGTGGATCTCTGCGCCTGCGGCATTGCCAGCTACTACGGCTCTGAAGGCGTGATGATGTTCGCCGGGCCGGACTGGGGCCCGCAGCCCATTCGGGTGATTTCTACCTCCATGGCCAGCTTTGGGTTAGGTATGGCCGTGGCAGGCGACGTAGAGATGGATTCCATCGCCGATCTGGAAGGTAAACGTCTAGCCTACCTGCGCGGCGACGACGCGCTGAACAAAGCCGCTGAAGCCTACCTAGCTTTCGCGGGTTTGACCTGGGATGACGTCGAGCGCGTTGACTTCCCCGGCTACAACGCCGCCTTCGACGGCATTATCAGCGGCCGCGCCGATGCCGCTATTACCACGACGGTTACCCCTGCCGCCCAACGCTTAGCGGCGAGCCCGCGTGGATTGCAGTGGCCGGAGCTACCCACTGAAGACGCCGCAGGTTGGGCACAGATGCTGGAGGTGGCCCCCTACTTCCAACCCCACGACGTCACTTCAGGCGCAGGTATTAACGCTGACCAGCCGCTTGCCAGCGCCAGCTACCCCTATCCGATCATGGTGAGCAACGCCGATTTAGCGCCAGAAACCGTCACCGGCTTGATCACCACGCTAGTGGAGTCCTTCGACGACTATAAAGATAACGCCCCAGGGGCTAGCGGCTATGCCCTTGAGAATCAAAACATGACCTGGGTGGTGCCTTTCCACGATGCCGTGGTGGCGTACTACCAAGAAAGCGGTGTATGGACCGATGAAATGGACGCCCACCAGAACGCTTTGGTGGAGCGGCAACAGCTGCTAATGGACACCTGGGAAGCCTATCAAGTCGATGCGCCCGAAGACGAAGCGGCGTTTATCGACGGCTGGATGGAAGCTCGGCGGGCTGCCTTACAAGAAGCTGGGTTAAACCCCGTTTTTTGATGTTGCTTCAATCACGACGGAAATCATTACCTAAGGCCGCCTCTGCGCGGCCTTTTGTTTAGCCAACCATATTCCGCAATGCAGAACATTGTTTTGCATTATTGACTCCAACGGCGTCTTTCGCCATGATCACCTCATTCCGAATAACAACTTTAAATTTCATATAGCAAAATACGGGAGCCACTATGAGTGTTCACTACCAGCGACATGGCGAGGTCGGCGTCATTAGTATCGCTAACCCGCCCGTCAACGCGTTGGGCCAAGCGGTGCGTAGCGGCTTACTCAGCGCCCTTGAAGAGGGGTTGGCCGACCAGCAGGCCAAAGCACTGGTGGTGATGGCCGAGGGGCGCACCTTTATCGCCGGGGCCGATATACGTGAATTTGGTAAGCCGCCCCAGGCACCGCTGCTACCGGATGTCATTACACAGCTAGAAGCCTGCCCCAAACCGCTCATCGCATCGCTACACGGCACCGCGCTAGGCGGCGGCTTGGAGGTCGCACTGGGCTGCCACTATCGAATTGCGCTGGCAGGCACACGCGTAGGTTTACCAGAAGTGAAGCTTGGCTTACTGCCAGGCGCAGGCGGCACTCAGCGGCTGCCCCGTTTGGTAGGTGTGGAAAGATCCCTAGCAATCATTACCAGCGGTCGCTTTGTAGACGCCGCTGAAGCGCAGGATATCGGCATTATCGATGCTATCAGCGATGCCCAAACACCGCTGGAAGCGGGTTTGGCAGCGGCAAAAGAGGTATTAGCGGGACAACAGCAGGCGCGCATCACCGGTCAGTTACCCGCTCCAGAGGCCAACCCCCAGGCCATTGCCGCCATGCGAGAGCAGCTTGAATCCAGCGTACCGGCACTGTTCTCTCCGTTTCGCATTGTGGACGCCATTGACGCCTGCACCAAAGCCGCATCTCTGGAAGAGGGTTTGCGTCGCGAGCGTGAGCTATTTCTTGCCTGTATGGACTCCCCGCAGCGCGCAGGGTTGATTCACCTGTTTTTTGCCGCTAGAAATCCCCATGTCGTCCCTGGCGTAGACAATGCTGAGCCCTTTGCGCAGATCGCCCTCATCGGTGAGCACCCGCTGTTTGAGACGCTTCACACCGCCGCCCAGCGCGCCAACATAACGCTTACCGATACCCCAAACGATAGCACTGAGCTGTGCCTGCTCGCCCCTGGCGCAGACGCAAGCGCCTGCCCTTCTCAAGCGGTCACCGTAGCGCTGCAGCCACTCACCGACAGTGCCTCAGCCACACTCCTAAGCCTAGTACTTGCCGAGCGCGGCCCGTTCCATGAATTGGTCAACCATAGTGCCAGCGCGACCGACCAGCAGCGGGTGGCTTTAACACTCAAAGCGCTGCGGGCCAACGTGGTGGTGAGCAAGTCGCCTAGCGTATTGAGCACGCTTTATAACGCCGCAAAGCAAGCGCCCGACCACGACGCCCAGTCAGCCATGGAGCAGGCGAGCCTGACGCTAGCACAGCAAGGCACCTGCCATCGCGAGAGCGATATTGATCTGTTGGCGGTGGAAGCGTTGGGCTACCCACGCCATTTAGGCGGGCCGCACCGCCAAGCCTCTCTGCCATCCCATTTATCGACTCACAAAAAGACGCCTTCCGAGGATGCACACTCATGAACCTGACGTTTAGCCCCGAAGAGCAGGCATTCCGCGAGGAAGTCCGCCGATTTTTAGCCGATGCACTGCCGAGCGACATCCGTGAGCGCGTGCGCCTTGGGCGGCATCTGCGCGCCGATGACCACATCCGCTGGCAGAATATTCTCAGCGATCAAGGGTGGCTTGCCGCCAACTGGCCTGTTGAGCACGGCGGTCCAGGCTGGGGCCCGGTGCAACGGCATATCTTCGATGAAGAGTGCGCCGCCGCCCACGCCCCTACGGTGGTGCCCTTTGGCGTCAACATGGTCGCGCCAGTGATCATGAAATTTGGCAGCGTGGAGCAGCAACAGCACTACTTGCCGCGGATTCTTAATAACCAGGACTGGTGGTGCCAAGGTTATTCTGAGCCGGGCGCTGGCTCGGATTTGGCGGGCTTATCCACCCGCGCCGTGCTCGATGGCGACCACTACATCGTCAACGGGCAGAAAACCTGGACCACCCTAGGCCAGCACGCCAACATGATGTTCTGTTTGGTGCGCACCGACCCCCACGCTAAAAAGCAGGCGGGTATCAGCTTTTTGCTGATCGATATGCAGACCCCCGGCATTACCGTACGGCCGATTATCACCCTCGACGGTGCTCATGAAGTCAACGAAGTGTTTCTCGATAATGTGCGCGTGCCAGTAGAAAACCGCGTGGGTGAAGAGGGCCAAGGCTGGACCTGCGCCAAATTCTTGCTTACCCACGAGCGCACCGGCATTGCCGGGCTTGGCCACGCCAAGCAGGCACTGCGCCACTTGAAGTCCCTCGCCTCCCGTATGCAGCATCGCGGCAAGCCGCTTTTATCGCTCCCCAGCTTTCGCCAGCGTGTGGTCAAAGCCGAGCTTGAGCTGATGGCGCTGGAAGTGACCAACCTGCGCGTGATTGCCGCAGCGCGGGATGGCGGCGTGCCGGGTGCAGAGAGCTCGCTGCTAAAAGTACGCGGCTCTGAGCTGCGCCAAGAGATCAGTGAGCTTACCCGCCGTGCGCTTGGGCCTGCTGCCCTGCCATTCTTCCCCGGGTTTCTCCATGGTGATGCGTCGCTAGATGACGAATACGCCCAAGGCGCTGCCGCCAGCGCCCAGTATTTTAATCGTCGCAAGCTGTCGATTTATGGCGGTGCCAACGAGATTCAAAAAAGCATCGTCGCTAAAACCATTTTAGGTATGTAAGGGGGTCACCATGGATTTTGCACTCACCGACGAGCAGCGCATGCTCGAAGAGACACTGACACGCTTAGTGGCCGACCAGGTAACGCCCGAACAGCGCCGCGCTATGCTGGAAGCGCCAGCCCAAGGGGCCAGCCCGCTATGGCGCACGTTCGCAGAATTAGGCCTGCTGCATATGCCGTTTAGCGAAGACGTAGGCGGGCTTGGCGGCGACGGCACCGATGTAATGATTATCATGCAGGCGTTGGGGCGCGGCTTAGTGCCAGAAGCGTACCTGTTTGGGTTAGTCATGCCCGGGCAACTGCTTGCGCTATGCGCTAACTCAGCACAGCAGGAGCGCTGGCTGGCCCCGCTGTTGGAAGGTGAACACCAGCTCGCCTTGGCTTGGCAAGAACACACCGCCCGCTATGACGCGTTCGATATTTCGACCCAAGCGAGCCAACACGATGGCCAGTGGCAGCTTAACGGCCGCAAAGATGTAGTGATGAACCTCGGCAGTGCCGCCGCCACGCTGGTGACCGCCCAACTGCCTACCGGCAAGCTAGGCGTGTTTATCGTCCCTGCCAATACGCAAGGCGTCACCTTACAGACCTATCGCACGATGGATGACCAGCCCGCCGGTGGCCTAACGTTGAACAGCGTGACTCTGCCGCTAGAGAACTGCCTAAGCGAAGACGCAGGTGACGCACTGGCAGAGGTGCTGGCCCTGGGCCGCGCCGCGCTGTGTGCCGAGGCCATTGGTGCGATGGAAACTGCCTGCGACCAAACCCTCGCCTATTTAAAAGAGCGCAAGCAGTTTGGCCTGCCGCTGGCCACGTTCCAGTCACTGCAGCACCGCATGGTGGATATGCACCTTCACTTAGAACAGTCGCGCTCTATGGCGATTCTCGCCGCCACCAGCCTCTCGCTGCCTGCTGACGAGCGGGACTATAAAATCGCCGCGGCCAAGGCTTACTGCGGCGAGTCTGCGCGCTTTATTGCGGAACAAGCCATTCAGCTTCATGGCGGCATGGGTATGACCGAAGAGTGCTACGTGGCCCACTACGCCAAACATCTAGTGATGTTTGACCACTACCTGGGCGACAGCGACTATCACCTTGAGACGGTGAGCGAACAGCTCGACGCCGCCTAAGGAGCAGCTCATGCCCAGTGAAGAAAATCCGTCAGTACGCCTTGTGACTACCGAGGGCGGTATCGCCGAAGTGACTATTGCGCGCCCTGCGGTGCGCAATGCCCTCAACGAGCCCACGGCCCTGGCGCTCAATGACGCATTAGCGACCGTGGCGACCGACCCGCAGGTGCGTTGCGTGATTCTCCGCGGTGAAGGTAGCGCTTTTTGTGCCGGTGCTGATTTAGCGGAATTCGAAAAGGCCTCCACCCAGCCTGCCAGCGAGCGGCTGGCAACGCTTTTTTTGCCTGCGCTGCGCAGCATGATGACGATGGAAAAGCCCGTAATCGCCGCCGTGAGCGGCGCTGCCGCGGGGATTGGTGTGTCCTACGTGCTGGCCAGCGATATGGTGGTGATGGGCCGCTCGGCTTACCTAAAACTGGCCTTTATCAATATTGGCTTGATTCCCGACGGCGGCGCTTGCTGGCATTTGGTACGCAAGCTTGGCCACGCCCAGGCCTTTGAGATGGCGGCACTGGCTACCCCAATGGATGCCGAGCGCTGCGTGGCGCTGGGCCTGACCAACCGAGCAGTGGAAGATGATCAGGTGTTAGCGGAAGCACGAGCGCTGGCACAGGCCCTGGTGGCTCAATCCCCTCAAGCGCTGGGAGCAACAAAACGGGCCATGCGGCAGGCGGCAAACCTGTCGCTTGACGACACGCTAACGCTTGAAGGCGCACTGCAAGATGAGTGTAAGGCCACCGAGGATTTTCATGCTCGCGTGGCTGCTTTTCGTCAGCGCCGTCGTAACTGATCCAGTGCTTGCTGATAATCCGCACGCAGCGTGGCTACTTCATCGGCCACGCTGTTCAGTGTGGTAATGCCCCCCACTCCCTGCCCGGCACCCCAAATATCTCGCCACGCTTTTGCCTTGCTGCTGCCGCCTGATCCATAGCGCATGGCGCTTTTGTCGCCCTCTGGCAGTGCCTCTGGGTCAAGCCCGGCCAGCTCGATGCTTTGGCGCAGGTAGTTTCCGTGCACGCCAGTAAACAGGTTGGTATAGACGATATCCCCCGCAGCGGCTTCCAGTACCATCTGCTTGTAAGCGGGCTGAGCATTGGCTTCCTGGGTGGCAATAAAGCGCGTGCCCATATACACCATGTCCACGCCCAGCGCCTGAGCGGCAGCGATCTGCTCGCCTTTAGTTATCGCCCCTGCCAGCACCAGCGGGCCATCGTAAAACTGCCTGACCTCCGCCACAAAGGCGAAGGGGTTAAGCCGCCCCGCATGGCCGCCTGCGCCATGGCAGACCAAAATCAACCCATCCACCCCGGCATCGATGGCTTTTTTAGCGTGCCTCAACGTGGTCACGTCATGAAACACCAGGCCGCCATAAGCGTGCACTTGCTCGACCACCCGATTGGGCGCATGCAGGCTCGTGATGATCAGTGGCACCTTGAACTCAGCGCATAGCGCCACATCATGCTCCAGGCGGTCATTAGTGGGGTGCACGATCTGATTCACCGCAAACGGCGCGGCGGGCTGCTGCGGATTCTGAGCGCTATAGTCGTCTAGGGTATCGGTAATCTGCTGCAGCCACTCCCGAAGCACTTCCGCAGGCCTGGCGTTTAGCGCCGGAAACGCGCCAATAATCCCCGTCTGACACTGGGCAATGACCAGCTCGGGGCCAGAAACGATAAACATGGGAGAGCCGATAACCGGCAGCGTCATGGAGGCAGTCAGTTGGGTTAGCATACGTGGCTCATTATCATTGTTTGTAAGCCCATCAGAGTAAAAACCCCAAAAAAGGGGTTTTAAAGCATGGCCAAAATAGTTGGCATGGCCGGAACAGCCCGTAGCGAGGGTCTTTCGCCATGGCAGGTAACACGTTCCTGACGTTACCAGCATTCCCGCCATCCATGGCGGTCAGAAGCGAAAGTAGCGCCCATGGACGGGTTTACAGCGCCCCCGCCTAGGGCTATTCCGGACAGCCTCCTAAACTTACAGCTTGCTTTCCAGCTCCGGCAGGATCTCGAACAAATCTCCCACTAGGCCATAGTCGGCGACCTGGAAGATCGGCGCTTCGTCGTCTTTGTTGATCGCGACGATCACCTTGGAGTCTTTCATGCCCGCCAGGTGCTGAATCGCACCTGAAATACCCACCGCAATGTACAGCTCGGGCGCGACGATCTTACCGGTTTGGCCCACCTGCATGTCGTTGGGTACGAAGCCAGC
>NZ_JAMZBE010000033.1:0-29218 GCF_024158645.1 Halomonas sp. 707B3 | reverse complement strand
ACTTCCAGTACGTTGAAACGACCACTGGAGAGCTCCAGCCATGCCAATCCCCAGCCCGCTTTTCCGGGGGCAACGGCCACCAGAACGTTATCTCGCCGAGCATCTAGCAGGGCTTCATCGTGCAGTGTGCCGGGGGTGACGATGCGCACCACCTGACGCTCCACCGGGCCTTTGCTAGTGGCTGGGTCGCCGATTTGCTCGCAAATCGCCACCGACTCACCGCCTGCTACTAAGCGGGCTAAATAACCTTCCGCGCTATGGTAGGGCACCCCGGCCATGGGGATGGGTTTACCCCCCGACTGGCCGCGCTGGGTAAGGGTGATATCCAGCAGCGCAGCGGCGCGTTTAGCGTCATCGAAAAACAGCTCGTAAAAATCCCCCATTCGGTAAAACAGCAGTACCTCGGGGTGCTCGCGCTTGATGTTAAGGTATTGCGCCATCATTGGCGTATGGGCGGGGCTGGCCTGTGACATGGGCGTCCTGATTGAGCGTGGCGCAAGCGGTTGGCCTGCGGCATGTTCGTTGAGCAATTTCGTTGAGAAAGCTAAACGCAGTATTCTACGCTACCCTAAGGTCTTACATGAAGGAGTCACCATGCCCCCCAGCGTTTCCAGCCTCAAGAACCTCGATTTATCGCTGCTTGCCCAGCGGCTGGGGCGGCTTTGCCTTCAGCTTGGCGTTGAAGTGACCGCCGCAGAGTCTTGCACCGGAGGAGGCATTGCCAGTGCGATTACCTCGGCGGCAGGCAGTTCGGCGTACTTTACGGCGGGCTATGTGACCTACTCAAACGCCGCGAAAACCCGCCTGCTGGGTGTGGAGCCTGCCACGCTTGGAGCCCATGGAGCCGTTAGCGAGGCCGTGGTGAAGGCGATGGTGGCGGGAGCCTGCCGTGAAAGCGGGGCTGATTTAGCTGTTGCGGTGAGCGGTGTGGCAGGCCCGGAGGGCGGTAGCGACGAAAAACCGGTAGGTACCGTATGGATTGCCTGGGGCAGTGCTGGACAGCAGCAGGCAGAGTGCTTCCACTTCCCCGGCGACCGCCAAGCGGTGCGGGAGCAGGCGGTGCGCGAAGCGCTGGCGGGTTTGGTGTCGCGGCTGAGCGCTCAGGCACAGAAGAAATAATCGTTAAAGTTGCCGCTGAGGATTTGTTTAGCCGCTAATCTTTGGCATACTACTGGCTAATTATACAGCTTGTTATGAGGAATTTCCGCATGGCTCAGGAAGACAACCGCACAAAAGCGCTTAATGCTGCACTCAGCCAGATTGATCGCCAGTTTGGTAAAGGGACCGTTATGCGCCTTGGCGATGCGCCACGCGTCGTGATGCCGTCTGTCTCCACCGGTTCGCTGGGGCTGGATATTGCACTCGGCATTGGTGGTTTACCGTTTGGTCGTGTCGTCGAAATCTTTGGCCCAGAGTCATCGGGTAAAACCACCCTGACGCTTTCGGTCATTGCTCAAGCGCAAAAGCAGGGCAAAGTGTGTGCTTTCGTCGATGCCGAGCACGCGCTCGACCCCAGCTACGCTGAGAAGCTGGGCGTCAACCTGGACGACCTGCTGGTTTCCCAGCCGGACACCGGTGAACAGGCGCTGGAAATCACCGATATGCTGGTCCGCTCCGGCGGTGTGGATGTGATTATCATCGACTCCGTGGCTGCACTGACTCCGCGTGCGGAAATCGAAGGCGAAATGGGCGACTCCCACGTGGGCCTGCAGGCGCGCTTGATGTCCCAGGCGCTGCGTAAAATCACCGGTAACATCAAAAACGCCAACTGCTTGGTGGTCTTCATCAACCAGATTCGTATGAAGATTGGCGTGATGTTCGGCAGCCCCGAAACCACCACTGGCGGTAACGCGCTGAAGTTTTATGCTAGTGTGCGTTTGGATATTCGCCGCACCGGCTCCGTGAAGTCAGGCGACGAAGTCACCGGCAACGAAACCCGCGTTAAAGTCGTCAAAAACAAGGTGGCACCGCCGTTCCGTCAGGCTGAGTTTCAAATCCTGTATGGCAAAGGTATCTACCACGCGGGTGAGGTTATCGATCTTGGCGTGCAGTGCAGCCTAGTGGACAAAGCAGGCGCTTGGTACAGCTATAAAGGCAACAAGATCGGCCAGGGTAAAGCCAATGCGGCGCAGTACCTGGAAGAGCATCCTGAAATCATGAACGAGATCGAAACCCAGATTCGTGATCAGCTACTGGCCAAGGCGGAGCCGAAGAAGGAAGAAGCGCCTGCCGCTGATGTGGCTACAGATAGCGATGATGATCTGCTTTAAGCCGCTACCTCCATTGCATGTGCTAAGAGGGAAACTCAATGTTTTCCTCTAGTGTGGATGCTTCTGCACGTGAAGTGGCGATTCAACTACTGGCTCGGCGCGAGTATTCTCGCGCCGAGCTGGCGCGTAAGTTACAGCAAAAAACTTTTGATGCCGATGAAATCTCTGCTTGCCTAGATGCCCTGGCCGAGCAGTCGCTGCAGTCCGATGCACGCTTTGCCGAGAGCTTTATACGCTCGCGTATTTCCAGAGGGCAGGGCGTAATTCGCATTAAAGGCGAGCTTCGCCAACGCGGGGTTGACCAGGAAACTCAGGCCGCCGCGCTGGCAGCAGTAGAAGAGCGTGAAGCGGTAGACTGGTTTGAGCTTGCTCGAGAAACGCTGGAAAGGCGTTTTTCCACTCCGGGTGATTCCCCCAAAGAGCGTGCCAAGCGCGAGCGTTTTTTAGCAGCGCGTGGGTTTGATTTTGAGCAAATTCGCTATGCGCTTTCCTGTTTGTAGCCCCGCTCAGGGCTGTCTATAGCCCCGCTCAGGGCTGTTACTGCCCTAGCTTACAGCGGCTTCCCTACTGTTTATTTCTTCTCTGTTTGGGCCGTCTGTTTTGGTTTTGCCACTAACTGCGGCTTTAGTCGTTTGACAACTGCGTTATAATGGTCCCTTTGCGACCCCAGCGGGTGGCGGCGACAGCGCCCTGGGGCATCACGCTTTCTTGTTACGGATACCCTATGAAAAGCGCAGAGATCAGACAGGCCTTTTTAACGTTTTTTGAAGAGCATGGGCACACGGTGGTGCCGTCTAGCTCGCTGGTGCCGGGTAACGACCCGACGCTGCTGTTTACCAATGCGGGCATGGTGCCCTTTAAAGATGTGTTCCTTGGCCGCGACCCGCGCCCCTACGTTCGCGCTACCTCTGCTCAGCGCTGCGTACGTGCAGGCGGTAAGCATAACGACTTAGATAATGTTGGCTACACCGCTCGCCACCACACCTTCTTCGAAATGCTGGGCAACTTCAGCTTTGGCGACTATTTCAAGCGTGACGCCATCCGCTTCGCCTGGACCTTCCTGACTGAAACGCTGGGCCTGCCTAAAGAGAAACTGTGGATCACGGTGCATATCAGCGACGATGAAGCCGAACGCATCTGGAAAGATGAGATCGGTATTGACCCGGAGCGCTTCTCCAAGCTGGATGAAGATAACTTCTGGCAAATGGGCGACACCGGCCCCTGTGGTCCCAGCTCTGAGATCTTCTTTGATCATGGCCCTGAGGTATGGGGTGGCCCGCCCGGAAGCCCGGAAGAGGATGGCGACCGCTACATCGAAATCTGGAACCTCGTTTTCATGCAGTTTGAGCGCGATGCCCAAGGCACGCTCAACCCGCTACCCAAGCCCTCTATCGATACCGGTATGGGCCTAGAGCGCGTGGCGGCGGTGATGCAGGGCGTGCACTCCAACTACGAAATTGATCTGTTCCAGAATCTTCTTAAGGCGGCAGCAGAAGCCACGGGACACAGCGATACCTCCACGCCGTCGCTGCGCGTCATCGCCGACCATATTCGCTCCTGTGCATTCTTAATTGCCGACGGCGTACTGCCCTCCAATGAAGGCCGCGGCTACGTGCTGCGTCGGATTATTCGTCGCGCTATTCGCCACGGCCACAAGCTGGGCGCATCCGAGCCGTTCTTCCACAAACTGGTCTCCGCGCTCGACGCTGAGATGGGCGATGCCTACCCTGATCTGCGCGATGCCAGCGAGCAGATCGCCCGCGTGCTGTTGAAAGAGGAAGAGCAGTTCGCGCGTACGCTAGATCACGGTATGGGCCTGCTCAACGCCGCTCTGGAAGAGCTTCAGGGCGACGTGCTGCCCGGTGAAACTGTGTTCAAGCTGTACGATACCTACGGCTTTCCATTTGATTTAACAGCAGACGTTTGTCGCGAGCGTGAAGTGACGCTGGATGAAGCAGGTTTCCAGCGTGAATTGGAGGCCCAACGCGAGCGTGCACGAGCGGCCAGCCAGTTTGGTGCTGATTACACCGCATCGATTGAGCTGGATGGCGAAACCCAGTTTACCGGCTATGAGTTGCTGGAAGACCAAGCCACCGTCACTGCGATTGTGGATAGCGAGGGCAACGCGCTGGCGGCGCTGGAAGCTGGCCAGAAGGGCACAGTGGTACTGGACCGTACGCCGTTCTACGGAGAGTCCGGTGGCCAGGTCGGTGATACCGGTTACCTGCACGTTGATGGCGGCCGCTTCCAGGTCTCCGATACTCAGAAGCAGAGCGGCCACCACCTTCACCAAGGCGTGATGGTCGAGGGCGCGTTGAACGTAGGTGCCAACGTGCGCGGCGAAGTCGATGCCAGCCTACGCGGCGCGACCATTCGTAATCACTCAGCGACCCACCTGCTGCATAAAGCGCTGCGTATGGTGCTGGGTGACCACGTGCAGCAGAAAGGCTCGCTGGTTAACGCTGAGCGTCTGCGCTTTGACTTCAGCCACTTTGAACCCATGACCGCTGAGCAGCTTGCTGAAGTAGAGCGCATCGTCAATGAGCAGATTTTGGCCAACGCACCGACTAAAATCGAGCAAATGAGCCTAGCGGACGCTAAGGCCAAAGGCGCGGCAGCGCTGTTTGAAGCGAAATACGCGGATAACGTGCGCGTGCTGACCATTGGTGCCGATGACTTCTCGATCGAGCTGTGTGGCGGTACGCATGTTAGCCGCAGTGGCGACATTGGCTGCTGCCACGTGGTCAGCGAAGTAGGTATTGCCTCGGGTGTGCGTCGTATTGAAGCTATCACCGGCGAAAACGCACTGGCGTATTTCCGTGAGCAAGAAGCCCGCGTTCAGCGGATTGGCGAACGCTTAAAAACCAAGCCAGAGCAAGTGGAAGCGCGTGTCGAATCGCTTGTGGAGCGCAACCGCAGTCTGGAGAAAGAGTTAGAGCAGCTCAAAGCGAAACTCGCCAGTGCAGCGGGTAGCGATATGCTCAGCCAAGTGCAGGAAGTGGGCGGCGTGAAGCTGCTGGTAACTGAGTTGGATGGCGTGTCTGGTAAAGATCTGCGCGGCGTATTGGATCAGCTGAAAAACAAGCTAGGCTCTGGCGTGATTATGCTAGCCACTGCCGACAAGGCCGCTGGTAAAGTCAGCCTGATTGCTGGGGTCACTTCTGATTTAACTGGCCGTGTTAAAGCGGGTGAGCTGGTTAATCATGTGGCATCCCAAGTGGGTGGCAAAGGGGGAGGGCGCCCTGATATGGCTCAAGCAGGCGGCAGTCAGCCCGATGCGCTGCCGGATGCGTTGAACAGTGTCCCGGCTTGGTTGGAAAACACACTTCGCTAAATAGAGAGGCCGGTGGCATTATTTGCTACCGGCCTTTTTGCTAGTTAGGAAATTAGCAATAACAATATTCACCTTCCATTCCCGAACGTAAAGGAAAAACGGCATATGGCACTATACGTACAGAAGTTCGGCGGCACTTCGGTGGGCTCTGTCGACCGTATCAAGGCCGTGGCGGAAAAAGTTAAAGGCTTTCGCGACCAGGGCCATCAGGTAGTGGTTGTTGTCTCCGCGATGAGCGGCGAGACCAACCGCCTGACCGAAATGGCCCACGCTCTGAACGAGGACCCCGCCCCGCGTGAAATGGATATGCTGCTCTCGACAGGGGAGCAGGTGACCATTTCCCTACTGGCCATGGCGCTACAGCAAATTGGCGTGTCGGCGACCTCGCACACGGGTGCCCAGGTAGGGATTCATACCGACAGCGCCTACACCAAAGCGCGTATTCAGCGTATTGAAACTGACGATCTCAAATCTGACCTGGATGCAGGGAAGGTCGTGGTGGTCGCTGGTTTCCAAGGCGTAGACGAAGACGGCAATATCACCACGCTGGGGCGTGGCGGCTCTGATACTACCGGCGTGGCGCTTGCTGCCGCCTTGGGTGCTGATGAGTGCCAAATCTATACCGACGTAGACGGTGTTTACACCACGGACCCCCGTGTATGTTCCAAAGCGCAGCGCCTTGAAAGCATCACCGTAGAAGAAATGCTCGAACTCGCTAGTTTGGGCTCCAAAGTGCTGCAAATTCGCGCTGTTGAATTCGCCGGTAAATACAACGTGCCGCTGCGGGTACTGTCTAGCTTTGAAGACGGCCCTGGCACCCTGATTGTTGCAGATTCAGACCAAGACGAGGATTCTATGGAAGAACCGCTAATCTCCGGTATCGCGTTTACCAAAAACGAAGCCAAACTAACCCTGCTGAACACGCCGGATGTACCTGGTGTGGCTTCACGTATTTTGGGACCGATTGCCGACGCGAATATTGAAGTGGATATGATCGTCCAGAACGTTGCACCAGCTGGCGATTACACCGACTTCACCTTCACCGTGGCAAAAGGTGACTATAAAGCCACCAAAAAGCTGCTAGAAGAGACCGTTATTCCTGACCTGGGCGGCGGTGAGCTGCGCGGCGATGACAACATTGCCAAAGTGTCGCTGGTCGGCGTTGGCATGCGCTCTCATGCGGGTGTTGCCTCTAAAATGTTCCGCGTATTGGCCGATGAAAACGTTAATATCCGTATGGTCTCTACTTCAGAAATTAAAATTTCTGTCGTAATTGACGAAAAACATATGGAACTTGCAGTTAACGCCTTACACAAAGCGTTTGGTCTCGATAAGTCCGATATCGAATCTGAATAACAATTGTGGCCTAAACCTTCTACGCTGAAGTTACTCGCTGCCGTGTGGTGGTGAGCTTTCTTTCAACGGGAGGGTAAGGTGTCATAGGGGCCAAAGCCTTTGGTGGCAGGCGTCACCATGCCGCATAATGGCATGGTGACGCCGCTGGCGGACACATCCCGTTGTATAAAAACGTCTGAGAAGGAGATCAGCCATGCTCATCCTAACCCGCCGCGTTGGCGAAACGCTGATGATCGGTGATGAAATCACCGTCACAGTATTAGGTGTGAAAGGTAATCAAGTGCGCATTGGTGTGAACGCACCAAAAGATGTCGCGGTTCACCGTGAAGAGATCTATCAGCGCATTCAGCGTGAACGTAATAGTGAAAGCGAAGCAGAATAAATGGCCGCCCGTGTTACGCTCATTAAAGGGCGTTTAAGCGGTGATTTTAGGCCGGCGCGAAAAAAATCGGAATAAGGCTGGACACCAGTCATCAAAATCGGTAATATTCGCGCCGTGCCGTTGAGGAGAGGTGGCCGAGTGGCTGAAGGCGCTCCCCTGCTAAGGGAGTATAGGGTTTATAGCCCTATCGAGGGTTCGAATCCCTCTCTCTCCGCCAACTGCATGATGTAACATCGTAATTTGATACGCGCCCGTAGCTCAGCTGGATAGAGTACCTGACTACGAATCAGGTGGTCGGAGGTTCGAATCCTCCCGGGCGCGCCAACTTGCAAAGCTAAGTGCTTGATGTTACACTGATTTCATTGCTTGACGAATTAGGCAATGACTGAAAAGCGCCCGTAGCTCAGCTGGATAGAGTACCTGACTACGAATCAGGTGGTCGGAGGTTCGAATCCTCCCGGGCGCGCCAGATTCCAAAACCCGCTCTCATTAAAGAGCGGGTTTTCTGTTTTCTAGCCTGACTAACGTGGCTCGCGCGTTAGTCTTGCGATCGTGTAAAGCGCCCCCGCAACTTTGCGGAAGGGCGCTTTTTTTTTGGCTCGTAGGAAATGAGGTGGGTCGAACCCGCGTATGGGTCGAAAAAAAGCGCCTCGATAGGCGCTTTGACTCAGCAGGTTCAACGGCGGTTGGTTCAGGCGCTTCGCCCGGCTTAGGCGGGTTCGCAGGCAGCGAGGGCGCTTGCGCTAGGGGTAAGGCTGCCGAGAAGTGCGTCCAAGTCGGTCAGGCGCTTCAGGCGCTGAAAGTGCTGGTCGGCTTCAGCGTTGCCTTGACGCATCTGGGCAAGCCACTGCTTCACCAGCGACACGACCACGCGGTCAGGAAGGTGTTGACGCTGGAGCGCGGCGTACTCTTGCAGTACGCTGGCGCGCATTTCCCAAGTGGTTTCCGCCAAACGTTCGCCGGTTTGTTGCCAGTGGCGAATCCGAGGTGCCAGCCAGGGGTCAGCCAGCGCGCTGCGCCCGAGCATTACATCGCAGCAGCCGGAGAGCGTGCGTGCCTTCCAGTAGTCCTCAAGCGTCCAGATATCGCCATTGGCCACCACGGGGATCGAGACGTGGTGGCGCACTTTGCCAATCCACTCCCAGTGAGCGGGTGGGCGATACCCTTCGTCCCGTGTCCGGCCATGTACGACCAAGCGCGCTGCGCCGCCTGCTTCCGTCGCCTGCGCACAGGCCACCGCCAAGCGGCGATTGGCAAATCCCAGGCGAATCTTCGCGGTCACCGGAATTTCGCCGTCTAGCGCCTCTGCGACCGCTTTGACGGCCTGGTAGACGCGGTCTGGCTGGCGCAGTAGCGATGCGCCGCCGTCGTGGCGGTTCACCAGCTTGGCTGGGCAGCCAAAGTTGAGATCCACGCTAATGGCCCCAAGGGCTAGCGCCTGGCGGGCATTTTCGGCTAGTGCCCTAGGGTCGGAGCCGAGTAGCTGCAGATGGACGGGTACGCCGCTAGGCGTCGCTACCGGGCGCTCGGTGAGTTCGGGGCAGTGTTTGTAAAACACCCGTGGGGGAAGGCGGGTATCCACTACCCTGACAAACTCCGTCACCGTCCAGTCGAAACCGGCCTGACGAGTCAGTAGATCGCGGGTGAGCGCATCGATAACGCCTTCCATCGGTGCAAGACCGATCTTGCCTTTATGTAGTAAATTAACAACCATGACTTCCACTATGGCGCGATTGCATTCTATCCTGAATGTGGCAGGTTAGTGTATTACCCTTATTGCGCCAAGCGCCGTTAGAGGCGTTTGGCGTGCCAATAACCCTATAAAACAAGGAGAGCACGCTATGCAGGGGTCGGAGTTACTCCAAGAGGGGCTCGCTCTAATGGGCCTTGGTATGGGCTTTGTTTTTGTTTTTCTTACTATTTTGGTCATTAGCGTTACGCTGATGTCGAAGTTGATTGACCGCTTTCAGCCTGCTCCAGTGGCAGCGCCAGCGGGTCGAAATAGTGCAAAAACACCCGCCAGTAACGGCCAAAATGACGAAGTTGCCGCGGTGATCAGTGCTGCAGTGCATCGTTACCGCTCGTCCCGCCGTCCGTAAGACGCACGCTTTTGTGTGTCTATTTCGCCCTGATGGCTATTTTTTTGTTAAATTTACTACAAATCCATAACGCTAAACTGTGAGCCACGACCATGAATGAAACAAAACGTCCTCTGGGAATCACTGATGTTGTCCTGCGCGATGCGCACCAATCGCTGTTTGCTACGCGCCTGCGCTTGGATGACATGCTGCCCATCGCCGAAAAGCTGGATAAAGTCGGCTACTGGTCTCTGGAAACCTGGGGCGGTGCCACTTTCGATGCGTGTATCCGTTATTTAGGAGAGGACCCGTGGGAGCGTATTCGTGCCCTTAAAGAGGCGATGCCGAACACACCTCAGGCAATGCTGCTGCGCGGCCAAAACCTGCTGGGTTACCGCCACTACGCCGATGACGTAGTTGATAAATTCGTCGAGCGCGCTAAAACCAACGGCGTTGACGTGTTCCGCGTGTTTGATGCCATGAACGACCCGCGCAACCTGGAACGCGCCATCAAAGCGGTTCGCCAAGTCGGCGGCCATGCGCAGGGCACCATTTCCTACACGGTGAGCCCGGTACATACCCTGGATAGCTGGGTAGATCTTGCCAAAACCATTGCTGCAATGGGCGCAGATTCTCTGGCTATCAAGGATATGGCGGGGCTACTCACGCCGTATACCGCTTACGATTTGGTCTCACGGCTGAAAAAAGAGCTCTCCATTCCAGTGCATTTGCACTGCCATGCGACGACCGGCTTATCCACGTCGACCATCCTGAAAGCGGTCGAAGCCGGGATTGATAACGTCGATACGGCGATCTCCTCCATGTCGATGACCTATGGCCATAGCCCGACTGAATCCGTGGTTGCCATGCTCAAGGACACTGACCGCGACACTGGGCTAGACCTGGAGTTGCTGGAAGATATCGCCGGCTACTTCCGCGAAGTGCGCAAAAAGTACGCCGCCTTTGAAGGCTCGCTGCGGGGCATTGATTCGCGCATTCTGGTGGCTCAGGTGCCAGGCGGTATGCTCACCAATATGGAGAGCCAGCTAAAAGAGCAGGGCGCTGGCGACAAGCTGGATGACGTGCTGAGCGAAATCCCCCGCGTACGCGAAGACCTCGGCTTTATTCCGTTGGTGACGCCCACCTCACAGATTGTGGGCACTCAGGCGGTCATGAACGTCATGATGGGCGAGCGCTACAAGTCGATCTCTAAAGAAGTGCAGGCGCTGCTGAAGGGCGAATACGGCTCTGCCCCGGCACCCTTCAATGCCGAATTGCAAAAGCGTGTACTGGAAGGCGGCGAGCCGATTACTTGCCGCCCGGCAGATAACCTCTCTCCAGAAATGGACAAGCTCGCGGCCGAGCTGAAAGAGAAAGCCAGCGCCGATAGCATTCGCCTTGCCGAGGGCGAGCGGGAAGTGGATGACGTGCTGACCTATGCGCTGTTCCCGCAGATTGGCCTGAAATTCCTCAAAAACCGCGACAATAAAGACGCCTTTGAGCCTGCGCCCGAAGCGCCTCAGGCAGCCGCCCCAGCTAAGGCAGAGGCTCCCGCAGCAGCACCTGCGCCTGCCGGTGGTCCGGAAACCTACACCGTGAAGCTCAACGGCAAGGCTTACGTGGTCGAGGTGTCGGAAGGTGGCGAGATTGGCGATATTCAGGAGCAGCCCGCCGCACAGCCTGAGGCCGCCGCCCCAGCGCCCAGCGGTGAAAGCATCGATGCGCCGCTGGCCGGTAACATCTTCAAGGTGAATGTACGCCCAGGCGACCAAGTGGCCGAAGGCGATGTCGTCATCATTCTGGAAGCCATGAAGATGGAAACCGAAGTGCGTGCCAGCAGTGCCGGTACGGTATCGAAAGTCAATGTCAGCGAAGGCGATAGCGTCGCCGTTGGCGATGCACTGATTGAGCTTTAAGGGCAACTCGGGAATGGATAAATTAATCACCTTATGGGAAGGCTCCGGGCTCTATAACCTGGAGCTGGGCCAAGCGGTTATGATCCTGGTAGGGCTTGGGTTGCTCTACCTGGCGATCTACAAGAAGTTTGAGCCCCTGCTGCTGGTGCCAATCGGGTTTGGCGGTATTCTTGCCAATATTCCTGAGGCAGGCTTGGCGATTTCAGCGCTGGATCAAGCGATTGAAGTCGCCAAGCCCGCCGTGCTGCAGCAAATGGCTGCAGCGTTGGGCGCTACCCTTGACCCGCTGACTGGGGTAGAGGGTTGGCGCGAGACGCTGAAAGCGATTGCCCATGATTCGGCTGCGCCGGACCAACTGCGAGCCGCGAAAGATATCGCGGTGAGTGTCGGCTACAGCGATGGCATGCTCTACAACTTCTATAAAGTCGCCATTGGCTCAGGCATTGCACCGTTGCTGATCTTTATGGGCGTTGGGGCAATGACCGATTTCGGCCCGCTGCTGGCCAACCCGCGCACGCTGTTCCTGGGCGCGGCGGCACAGTTCGGCATTTTCGCTACGCTGTTCGGCGCCGTGCTGCTCACGTCCATGGGCATTATGGACTTCTCGCTCAACCAGTCCGCGGCGATTGGTATTATCGGCGGGGCGGATGGCCCGACCTCTATCTATGTGTCCAGCGTACTCGCGCCGGAACTGCTGGGGGCGATTGCCGTGGCCGCCTATGCCTATATGGCGCTGGTGCCGCTGATCCAGCCGCCAATTATGCGTCTGCTGACCACCGAAAAAGAGCGCAAGATCACCATGACGCAGCTGCGTCCGGTCTCCAAGCTCGAAAAAGTGGTTTTCCCGCTGATGCTATTGATCGCCGTGGCGCTGTTTCTACCGGACGCGGCACCTCTGCTAGGCATGTTCTGCTTTGGTAACCTGATGCGCGAGTGCGGTGTGGTCGAGCGCCTTTCCGATACCGCGCAAAACGCGCTGATCAATATCGTGACGATCATCCTCGGGCTCTCTGTGGGCTCGAAACTGATGGCCGATAGCTTCCTGGCGTTTGAAACCCTGGGTATTCTGGGACTGGGGATCGTAGCCTTCGGCATCGGCACCGCCGCTGGCGTATTGATGGCCAAGCTGATGAACCTAGTCAGCAAAATGCCCATCAACCCGCTGATTGGCGCGGCGGGTGTGTCTGCCGTGCCGATGGCGGCGCGTGTGGCGAATAAGGTAGGTCTGGAAGCGAACCCGCATAACTTCCTGCTGATGCACGCCATGGGGCCGAACGTTGCTGGGGTCATTGGTTCGGCGGTGGCTGCCGGGGTAATGATCAAGTACCTGGGCTAAGCGGCTAGTTAGACAGCACGTCTGCCGTTATAGAACGCGGCTTACCGAGCAAGCGCTCGTGTAAGCCGCGTTTTTTTATGTTCGCTGTAGCTCAATGGCTGTTTTAAGGCGGTTTTCCAGACCGCGGATATCCAGCTCGACATCGCGTGGCCAGCCAATGGTTAAGCTCACGCCATCGCCATCGTAAGCCGCCTGTTGCACGGGCAGTGCCTGCTCGTCGCACCAAGCGCGGGCTTGCGCTTCGTGGGCGAAGCTGACCTTTAATAAATAGCTATCCCGCTCGACGACTTCCTGGGTGGGCAGCGTTTCCAGCCCGGCATTGACCGCCTGCGCATAAGCGCGTGCCAAACCTCCGGTACCTAACTTGGTGCCGCCAAAGTAGCGAATCACCACGCAACCAATTTCGCCAATCTGGCTGCCCTGCAACGCCTGGAACATCGGACGGCCTGCGGTTCCGCCGGGCTCGCCGTCGTCGGAAAAGCCAATATGCGTTTGCTCTCCAGGAGGTCCGGCGATAAACGCAGTGCAGTGATGGCTGGCATTCGGGTGAGCAGCTTTGGCCGCTTGAAGCAGCGCGTCGAAGGCGTCGGTGGTAGGAGCGTGGCACACCCAGGCCAAGAACTGACTCTTTTCAACGTCAATCTCGGCGGTGTGCCATGTCTCAGGGGCTAAATCAGGGACTCGATAGCGCAAATAGTACTCCCGGCAGGGTGGATAACGTTAATGGTGCCGGGTTTCCGTTGCGTGGTGGGCCACACCCATCACCATGCCCAGCACCTGGATATCACAATTATGCAGGAAGACTTCGGGCATCGCTGCATCTTCGGGCCATAAATGAATGCCTAAACGGCTGATAGAGAGCTGCTTCAGCGCCACTTCCCGCTGGTTAATCGTTGCTACGGCAGTTTCTTGATGAGCGTCGTGCTGGTGGCGATGAATGATAATAACGTCACCATCGAAAAGATTGCAGTCACGCATGCGGTCGCCGCGTATGCGCAGTGCATAGGTGTTGCGTCGGGTAATAGTGTGAGACATGCATGCCTGGCGGGTATGCTGGGAAGCTGAGCGTTGCCGTGATGGAGGTTGCGTTATCGGTTGAGACAGCGTCTGAGAGGGTACGTAAGAAGGTACGTGAGACGTTACCTGAGGGGATAGGCAAATCGTCATAGTGTGTTCTCCCATGCAGCGCCCGTTGCCAAGGCGTTTGATTGAGTCGATAGCTGTAGTTTTATTCTATGGTGTCTATTCATACAGTGGTTACAGTATAAACCTGTTTTTGCATACAGTGCTAGTGCTGTCTTTCGCTTGTCTTTGCAGCGTGTTTCTTAAGCAAGCATTGAGCTGGATCACGCTGCGACCCAAGACCGCAGAGCGTGACTGGCGAGAAAGGGCCTTTCCGTGTAGAGTTCGACCCAAAATCAACGTGCCTGGAGTGTCTTTTGAGCCTGTGCCTGCAAGCCCGACAATTGGCCTGTGAACGTGACGACCGTTGGCTGTTTGAAGGGCTCGATCTCGATATCCAAAGCGGTGAGATCGTGCGCATTGAAGGCCCCAACGGCAGCGGCAAGACAACGCTGCTGAAAATACTCTCCGGGCAATTAACCGATTACCGTGGCGAGCTTTACTGGAATGGCGAACCCATGCGCCAAGCCCGTGAACATTTTCTCGCAAATTTACTCTATTTAGGTCATGCCCCAGGCGTGAAAGCAGGCCTGTCACCGCTGGAGAATCTAGCTTGGTATCAGGCGCTTAGCGGGGAAAAGGGCAGCGAACCTGCACGTGAGGCAGCGTTGGCTGCCGTTGGGCTCGCCGGCTTCGAAGACGTGCCTGCCGGCCAGCTTTCAGCCGGGCAGCAGCGGCGCGTGGCGCTGGCACGCCTGACCCTGACCCCGCGGGCGCTGTGGGTGCTCGACGAGCCTTTCACCGCAATCGATCGCCAAGGGGTGGCGGCGCTAGAGGCACAGTTGGTGGCGCATGCACAGTCTGGCGGCTGCGTTCTGGTCACCACCCACCACGCGTTGACCGAGTCACCTGTGCTTAGGCGCATTCAGCTGGGGTAAGAAGGAGACAGCGTTGCAACGTTCACACGCTCAACTGAGCACCCCAGAGATGGCTATGCATGCTCCCCAGGGCGGTCTGCTGGTGGCCATAAAGGCAACCCTCAAACGCGACCTCACCCTGATGCTGCGCCGTCGTGGCGAAGTGCTCAATCCGCTGGTGTTCTTTGCGCTGGTGATTACCCTGTTTCCCATCGGTATTTCACCGGATCCAGAGCTGTTGGCAAGCATTGCGCCAGGGCTTTTATGGGTGGCCGCACTGCTCGCGGCACTGCTTTCGCTGGATAGCCTGTTTCGCAGCGACTACGACGATGGCAGCCTGGAGCAACTATTACTGGCACCCCAGCCGCTGGCGGCGCTGGGGTTGGCAAAAGTGGCGGTACATTGGTTGCTGACGGGGCTGCCGCTGGCACTGATGGCACCGCTGCTGGGCATCATGCTGTCGCTTCCAGCGGGAAGCTACGCCGTGCTAGCGCTGTCGTTGGCACTCGGTACGGCCAGCTTGAGCTTAATTGGGGCGATCGGAGCGGCGCTAACAGTAGGGCTGGCCCGTGGCGGTGTGCTGCTCTCGCTGCTGGTGCTGCCGCTCTATATACCAGTACTAATTTTCGGCGCAGGTGCCGTACAAGCCGCTATTTTCGGCGAGGGCATTGCCGCGCATCTGGCGATTTTAGGCGCACTGTTAGCGCTGGCGCTGATGCTGGCTCCCTGGGCCATTGCGGCATCGCTGCGCATCAGCATTAACGGTTAGAGGACGGGAACACCATGTGGGCCTTTATCAACAAACTAAGATCACCCAAGTGGTTCTATGCCATTAGCGCCAAGCTGCAGCCACTTTTTTGGGTGGCGGCGACGCTGCTGCTGCTGGTAGGCACCGTCTGGGGGTTGGCCTTTGCGCCTGCGGACTATCAACAGGGCAATAGTTTTCGCATCATTTATGTCCACGTACCCGCCGCATTCCTAGCCCAATCCATCTTTGTCTCCATGGCGGTCTCCGGGCTGGTATTCATGGTCTGGAAGATCAAAGTGGCGGATATGGCCGCCACCGTGATGGCCCCGCTGGGTGCCGCGATGACCTTCGTGGCGCTTTTTTCGGGCGCAGTATGGGGCGTGCCCACCTGGGGAACCTGGTGGATGTGGGATGCACGGCTTACCTCCATGCTGATTCTGCTGTTTCTCTATCTGGGTGTGATTGCCTTGCGCGGTGCGTTTAGCAGCCGCGATAGCGGCTCCCGTGCCGCGTCGGTGCTGGCCATGGTCGGCGTCATCAATATTCCCATCATCAAGTACTCTGTCGATTGGTGGTATACCCTTCACCAGCCTGCCACTTTCACGATTACAGGGCGCTCTGCCATGACCATGGACATGTGGGCACCGCTGCTCATCATGGTATTGGGCTTTTACAGTTTTTTTATTGCCCTCACGCTGATGCGCACGCGCAGCGAAATTCTCCATCGAGAAGCCAACAAGCGCTGGGTGCGTGAGCTTGCCGAGGAGACGAACTAATGGCCTTTTCCTCGCTAAACGAATTTTTTGCCATGGGCGGTCACGCGGTTTACGTGTGGGCTGCCTGGGGAGTCACTGCGCTGTTGATGCTAGTGATCGTGTGGCACGCACGTCAGGAACGCCGCCAGCTACTCAACGTGGTAAAGCGCCGGGCGCGTCGTGAAAATGCCCAGCGCAACGCTCAGCCATCGCACGCGCAGCCCCTGCAAGAGCCAGTTAACTCTGCTCAGAAGGACGTTCACCATGACGCCTAAACGTAAACAGAAGCTGTTTGTTATCTTAGGGCTATTGTCGCTCACCGCCATTGCGGTGGGGCTCACCCTGTATGCGCTGCGCGCCAATATCAATCTGTTTTTCAGCCCGGTACAAATTGCCCAAGGCGATGCCCCTATGGAGCGCCAAATTCGCGCGGGTGGCATGGTCAAAGAGGGCTCTGTGTCCCGCGACCCGGAAAGCCTGGATGTGGAGTTCGTGGTAACTGACTACGTGGATGATCTAGAGGTCTACTACAGCGGTATTCTGCCGGACCTGTTCCGTGAAGGGCAGGGCGTGGTGGTGGTTGGCGAGCTTCAGGCCGATGGCCGCCTCTACGCCGATAAAGTACTGGCGCGCCACGATGAAAACTACATGCCGCCTGAAGTGGCCCAGGCACTGGAAGAAGCAGGCTACTCCCCGGCCGACTTTCAAGCGAAAGCCGCCGAAGTGGGCAAGCGCCTAGAGCAGGAAGGCTCCCCAGAAGGAAGCGACAATTAATGGCTGAACGCAGGCAACGCGATAAGGCCTGATGCTAATTCGGAGCGCCCATGTTAATTAAGATCATTCCTGAAATTGGCCACTTTGCACTGGTCATCGCGCTATTAATGGCGGTGGTGCAGGCAGTGATGCCGCTTGCTGGGGCAGCGACCCGTCGCCCGCTATGGATGGCCTATGGCCGTCCCATGGCTACCGGTCAATTCCTGTTCGTCGCCATTGCCTACCTCTGTTTAACCGCCAGC
Organism: Halomonas sp. 707B3; assembly: GCF_024158645.1. Classification (NCBI taxonomy): domain Bacteria; kingdom Pseudomonadati; phylum Pseudomonadota; class Gammaproteobacteria; order Oceanospirillales; family Halomonadaceae; genus Halomonas; species Halomonas sp. 707B3. The sequence goes on along the minus strand of NZ_JAMZBE010000033.1, from coordinate 11,988 downwards.
TATATGCTGGATGATTTCAGTGTCGCCAACGTGGCTAATAACTCCAACTCGTTGCTGCCCTGGTACTACAAGTTCAGCGCGGTGTGGGGTAACCATGAAGGCTCGGTGCTGCTGTGGAGCCTGATGCTAGCGGGCTGGGGTTATGCGGCGTCGGTCTTCTCGGGCGACTTGCCCCGCGACATGGTGGCCAGGGTGCAGGGCGTGATGGGCATGGTGTGTGTGGGCTTTCTGCTCTTCATTCTCGTGACCTCCAACCCCTTTGAACGCCTGCTACCCAACATGCCGCAGGATGGCGCGGACCTGAACCCACTGCTGCAGGATTTTGGCCTGGTGGTTCACCCGCCGATGCTCTACATGGGTTATGTGGGCTTTTCGGTGGTGTTTGCTTTCGCGATTGCCGCTCTGCTGGGCGGGCGCTTGGACGCCGCCTGGACCCGCTGGGCTCGCCCCTGGACCAACGTGGCCTGGGCGTTTCTCACCGTGGGGATCGCACTCGGCAGCTGGTGGGCCTACTACGAGCTTGGTTGGGGCGGCTGGTGGTTCTGGGATCCGGTAGAGAACGCCTCGCTGCTGCCCTGGCTAACGGGCACGGCGCTTGTTCACTCGCTGGCGGTGACCGAAAAACGTGGCTCGTTCAAGAGCTGGACGGTGCTGCTGGCGATCTCGACGTTCTCGCTGTCGCTGATGGGCACCTTCTTGGTGCGCTCGGGCGTACTGACCTCGGTCCATGCCTTTGCCAACGACCCCTCCCGTGGCTTCTTCATTTTGATGCTGCTGGCGATTACCGTCACGCTATCACTGCTGGTGTTTGCCCTGCGCGCGCCGCGGGTGAGCCATAAGGTCGGTTTTAACTGGCTCTCGCGGGATTCGCTGCTGCTGATCAACAACATCATTTTGGTCATTATGACCGTCACGGTGCTCTTGGGCACGGTGTACCCGCTGATTCTGGACTCTTTGGGGTTGGGTAAAATCAGCGTAGGCCCGCCTTACTTCAATGCGCTCTTTGTGCCGCTCACCGTGGTGATGTGTGTCTTCATGGGCTTGGGGCCGGTGGCGCGTTGGAAAAGCATGAGTGGTCGTGAGCTGTGGCGGAAGCTAGGTCTCGCGGCGGCAGCTGCCATCGTGCTGGGTGTGGCCATGCCGTTGATCTACGGCGGCGAGTGGAACCTGTGGGTGTCGCTGGGCATTATTTCTGCGCTGTGGATCGTCTTGCCGATGGCGCGCGACCTGTTTGATAAGACCCGCCATGCCAGCTCGTTTGTCGCCGGGCTGCGCAAGCTCTCGCTCTCTTACTGGGGAATGGTGCTGGGCCACGTGGGCATTGCGGTGACCATCGTGGGCGTTGCCGTCGTTTCGAACTACAACATCGAACGTAACGTACGCATGTCGCCCGGCTCCACCGTGGAAGTGGCGGGCTACCAGTTCACTATGACGGAACTCACCAACCGACGCGGCCCGAACTTCCTTGCTGATACCTCGATTATTCAGGTACAGCGCGGGGAAGAAGGGCGCAGCTTTGTGATGCGCCCTGAGAAGCGCCTCTATCTCGCCACCGGCATGCCCATGACCCAGGTGGCGCTGCGCCCCGGCCTGTTCCGCGACCTCTACGTGGCCATGGGTGAAGACCTGGGCGACGGCAGCTATGCCATGCGCGTCCAGTACAAGCCGTTTGTGCGCTGGCTGTGGTTAGGCGGCCTGCTCATGGCCTTCGGCGGCATCTTGGCCGTAGCGGATAAGCGCTACCGCCGCGCAGCTGCGCGCCAACCGGCATCTTCACGTATTGATCAATCTCCGTCACAGGAGGCCACGGTATGACACGCCGCCTGCTGCTGCTTCTTTTACCCATCGGTTTTGTGGGCATCGCGCTGTTTCTCTATCAAGGGTTGGGGCGTGACCCTTCACAGCGAGACTCAGCGCTGATGGCGCGGGATTTTCCTGCGTTCGAAGCCTCCACGTTGCGGGATGCCAACCGTCAGGTGGACCAATCGCTGCTGACGGGTGAGGTCACGCTCGTCAACGTATGGGGCGAATGGTGCCCCGCCTGCAAGCAGGAAATGCCGCAGCTGTTAGAACTCGCTGATAACGGCATCCGTATGGTGGGCATCAACTACCGAGATACCCGCGAGAAAGGCCTGGAGTTTTTAAGCGAGTTTGGCGACCCCTTTGAAGTGAACGTCTTCGACCCCGAAGGCAGCCTGGGCTTCGATCTCGGCGTTTACGGCGCGCCGGAAACGTTTTTGGTAGATGCCGACGGTGTCATTCGTTACCACCATAAAGGCTACGTATCACCTGAAGACGTTCGCGAGCGCATCCTGCCGGAGGTGGAAAAATGGCGTTAATGCGTTGGGTGTTCGCTGCTGTCCTGCTAACGCTGGCGGGCAGCGTTGTCGCGGCAGGCATTGAACTCCGCGAGTTTGACGACCCGGTGATGGAGCAGCGCTACCGTGATCTGACCTCCTCCATGCGCTGCCCGCTATGCGAAAACCAGGCGATCGATGACTCGGACGCGCCGATCTCTGGTGATATGCGCGAGCGGGTCTATCAGCTGCTTCAAGACGGTCAGTCGGATATCGAAATCATCAACCACATGGTGCAGCGCTTTGGGGAGTACATCCTCTACAACCCGCGCCTGGAAAACCGCACCTACCTGCTGTGGGGGCTACCGATCGGGTTAGTGGTGCTAGGCATGCTGGTCGTCGTGCTGATGGTACGCGCCCGCCGCAATGCATCTGCGAAAGCGTTGAGCGCCGAAGAGCGCGCCCGCCTAGATGCCCTGATTAACCGCGAGAGGTCTTCATGACACCGCTCTGGATAGCGATTGCCTTACTGTTACTGCCTGCGCTGTGGCTATTAATTGCCCCCATGCGCGGTGCTAGTACCCTGCGTGACCAGCTTGACCATTTCGAAGCCAATGACACTTCGGCCGAACAGAACGTGGCGATTTTCCAACGCCGCTTGGCCTCGTTGGAGGCGGCTCGCGAGCGTGGCGATATTGACGACGCTCGCTTTAACGAAGACCGTTTAGAGCTAGAGCGCAGCCTGCTGGAAGACACGGCCACCCAAACTAAGCGTCCGCTGAAAACCGTGACCGCTGGACGACTGGTGGTGCCGCTGGTCATGGTTGCCGTGGTGGGAGCCAGCACCTTCTGGTACCAGCAGAATGGGGCAGAAGGCGACCTGACGCTCTACGCCATCCAAGAGGAAGTTCGCAACGACCCGGAAGGCTCGATGGCTATGTTTCTGGAGCGCATGGAGGCCGAGGCCGAGCGTCAGCCCAACAACCCCAACGTGTGGAGTTCACTGTTTCCGCTCTACCGCGATACCGGCCAGCCCGAAAAAGCCGCCGATGCCCTGGAGCGTTTGATTGCCATTGAAGGGCGTATTCCACCGCTGCTCGCCCAGCTGGCGCAGCTACGCTTCTTTATGGCTGAGCGTGAACTAACCCCTGATGTTCAAGCGTTAGTGGATGAAACGCTAGAGTTAGACCCCCGCCAGCCCACCGTGCTGGGGCTGTTGGGCATCTACGCCTTCGATAACGGGGACTATGAAACGGCCATTGACCGCTGGCGTCGCGCTGTTGCTAACATCGAAGATCCGGAAACGGCTGAGTCGCTGCGTGATGGCATTCGCGTTGCCCAAGAGCGCATGGGCGTAACGCCTGAGGCGCCTGCAGCGGCGCAGGGCCAAGGGGTGAGGGTAAACGTTTCCTTGGATGAAGCGCTGGTAGACAACGTCAGTGACGACGCCACGGTGTTCATCTCCGCGCGGGATATCGAGGGCGAGCTGCCGCCGCTGGCGGTGATACGTACGCAGGTTTCTGAGCTGCCCATGACCGTCGTGCTGGACGATACCGCCGCCATGTCGCCGCAAGCGCAAATCTCCCAGGTGCGCGAAGCACGCTTGGTGGTGCGTGTCTCAGAATCTGGGCAGGCCACGCCGCAGCCGGGCGATCTGTTTGGCGATTTGGAGAGCGTTAGCGTAGGTGCTATCAGCGAAGACGATGCGGCCAATGTCGTTATTAACCGTGTTTTTGAATAAAACCCACGAAAGCAACTTCTGCCAAGGGTCGCAATGCGCTTAACCTCTATTCGTCTCGTTGGGTTCAAGTCCTTTGTCGATCCGGTCACCGTGCCCTTCGATGGCAATATGACGGCCATCGTCGGGCCGAACGGCTGCGGTAAATCCAATATTATCGACGCCGTGCGCTGGGTGATGGGGGAGTCCTCCGCCAAAACCCTGCGCGGCGAATCCATGGCCGACGTTATTTTCAACGGCTCTACCGGGCGCAAGCCGGTAGGGCAGGCATCTATCGAGCTGAAGTTCGATAACCGCGATGGCGGTATGGGCGGTTTATACGCCCAGTACTCAGAAATTGCCGTTAAACGCCTGGTGACCCGGGATGGCCAGTCCAACTACTTCTTCAACGGCCAGAAGTGCCGCCGCCGGGATATCGCCGACCTGTTCATGGGGACCGGCCTAGGCCCGCGCTCCTACGCCATTATCGGCCAGGGCATGATCTCGCGGCTGATCGAAGCGCGCCCGGATGACCTTCGCGCCACCCTCGAAGAAGCCGCGGGGATCTCCAAGTACAAAGAGCGCCGTCGGGAAACCGAAAACCGCATGCGGCGCACCCAGGAGAACCTGGAGCGCCTGGACGACATTCGCGAAGAGCTGGATAAACAGCTCGAACGCCTCAAGCGCCAAGCGGAAGCCGCCAAGCATTACCAAGAGCTCAAACAGCAGGAGTATCGCTTAAAAGGCGAGCTGGCGCTGCTGCGTGGCCGCACCCTGCGGGCCGAACAGTCTCACCAAGAGAGCCGCGTCCGCGAGCTGGAAATTGCCGTCGAGAAAGATGTGTTTGGCGTGCGCCAGTGCGAAACCCGCCTGGAGCAGGCCCGCGAACAGCACGACGAGCTGGCCGAAGTGCTGGACCGCCACCAGCAGCAGTTTTATGAAACCACCACGCGCATTGCCCGCTTAGAGCAAGACCAGGCCCACCGCCGCAGCCGCGAAGCGCAACTGGCCAACGATATTGCCACCGCGCGCCGGGATCTCGACGAGCAGCGCCAGGTCAGCGAGGGCGACCAGGAGCGGCTCGCGGTGATCGACGAGCGCTTTGAGGAGCTGCTGCCCGAGCATGAAGCGCTGGAAGAGCAGCTCGACATGCTCGAGCAAACCCTGGCCGAAGCAACGCCAGCGCTGGAAGCCGCCGAACAGCAGTGGGCCGACGCCGAAAACCGCTGGCGCGAGGCCAGCCGCGATGCCGACCGTAGCCAAGACCAACTGCGTGATTTAGAGCAGCGTATTGCCCGCCTGCAGGCAGAAGGGCAGCGCCGCCGCCAGCAGCGCGGCGAGCTGGCCGACATGACCGCGCTACAAAACGAGCACGCCGACTACCAAGCCCGCCTGGAAGAAGCCGACCAACGTGCCGATGCCTTCCAAGTGGAGCGTGAACAGTGGCAGCAGCGCTACAGCGATGCCAAAAGCGCCTACCAGCAAGCGGTGGCAGGGCGTGATGAGCAGCGCGCTGCGCTTAGCCAGCAGCAGGGCGAACTTGCCTCGCTGCAGGCGCTGATGGATGCCGCTCTGGCCGACCACGACCCTCAGCTAAGCGAAACGCTGGCCGCTCATGGCCTCGCCGATGCACCCCGCTTGGGTGAAGCCATTTCGGTCAGCCAAGGCTGGGAGCGGGTTATTTCCTGGCTACTCGCCCCTTGGTTAAACGCCCGACTGGTAGCCGCCCATCAGCTAAACGCGCTGCCCGAAGCGCTGGCGACGGAGTGGTGCTTGATTGATCAAGCGCCGCCTTCCACAGCCACGGCAGGCGCAGGCCATCGCCTCAGCGATTTGGTGAAAGGCGCGGGCGCGCTAACGGAGTGGTTAGCAAGTATTCACTATGTGGATACCGCCGAGGCGGCCGAAGCGCTGCTGCCTACGCTAGCTCCCGGTGAGAGTGTGGTCAGTCAAGACGGCGTATGGCGCGGTCGCGGCTGGCTGCACCAGCAATCGAACGGCGAGGGTGTCGATGCGCTATTAGTGACGCGTCGCCGCTTTGAGGAGCTGGCCGCAGAGCGTGAGCGGGCAGAAGAGGCGCTGGCACTCTTGGATGAACAGTGCGAAGCCGCCAACGAGACGATTGAAACGTTAGAACTGACTCGTGAGCAGCAGGCGGACCAGGAGCGCGACCACGCGGCCACCCGCCAACAGCTAGCGGTGCAAGAGCAGCGGCTTGCCCAATGCCTTGAGCATCTCTCCAGCCGCGCCACGGAGCTGGACGACGAACTGGCGCAACTGCAAGAAGATGAGGCGGAGTTAACGCTTACTTTAGAAGAGCAGCGCGCTCGTTGGCACACGGCCATGGAGCAACTGGAACCCGCCGCAGAAGCCCGCGAAACCAGCGCCGAACAGCGCCACCGCCAGCGTGAGCAGCGCGAGCAGCTCAACCAACAGCATGCCCCGCTCAAAGCGCGGCAGCAGGCGCTGGCCTTGGAACGTGAGCGCTTAAAAGCCGAACGCGACAGCCTGCGTGCGCAGCAGTCCCGCTCAAGCGATACCGAAGAGCGCCTCTCACTGCGTATTGCCGAGCTGGAAGAGTCCCGTGAAATGCTGGTCGAGCCCGACGAGCTGGCCGCAGAGGAGCTTGAAGAGCTGCTCCACCAGCGCGAACAGCAGGAACGGCGGCTCAACGAAACGCGCCAGCAGGCCCAAGCGCTGGCCGAGCAGCTGCGCAACGATGAGTTAGCCCGCCAGCAGCATGAGCGTAATCTGGAACAGAGCCGCGAACAGCTCCAGCAGCGCCGCATGGACGTGCAGGCGCTGGCGCTCAAAGCGGCGACCCAGGATGAGCAGTTAGCAGAACTAGGCCACGATGCCGATGCGCTCGCCAGTACGCTCGCCAGCGATGCCAGCGAACCTGCTTGGCAAGAGCGCTTGGAAAGTACCTCGGAAAAAATCCGCCGCCTGGGGGCGATCAACCTTGCGGCCATTGAGGAGTATGATCAGCAGGCCGAGCGGCGTAACTACCTCGAAGCCCAGCACGCCGAGCTTACCGAAGCCCTCGAAACGCTGGAGCGTGCCATTAAGCGGATTGACCAAGAAACCCGCGTCCGTTTCCGAGAGACGTTCGATCAGGTCAATAATGGCCTGCAAACGCTCTTTCCCCGTGTGTTTGGCGGTGGGGCGGCGTGGCTGACGCTGACCGGTGATGACCTGTTGGAAACCGGCGTGGCCATCATGGCCCGACCGCCGGGTAAGAAGAACAGCACGATTCACCTGCTGTCCGGTGGGGAAAAAGCGCTGACTGCGCTGTCGCTGGTCTTTGCCATTTTCCAGCTCAACCCGGCCCCGTTCTGTATGCTGGATGAGGTCGACGCTCCGCTGGATGACGCCAACGTTGGCCGCTACGCCAAGCTGGTGAAAGAGATGTCCGAAAGCGTGCAGTTCATCTATATCACCCACAACAAGATTGCCATGGAAGCCGCCGAGCGCCTGATGGGGGTCACCATGCAGGAGCCCGGCGTTTCGCGTTTGGTTTCCGTGGGTATTGATGAGGCCGCTGAACTGGTGGACTAACCGTCTCATCGTCGTGCGATGCGCTCGGCTTATGGATAACAAAAGGCAAAGCGAAACGGCTTTCAAGGTATTTCCTTATTTGGCGGACAAGCGGTATATCCAGCTTGCCCCCTTGGTACTACCATGATGCATAGCCATGACAGTGGGTAGCCGCAATAGCTTGTATAACAGCGGGTTGAAAGGTCGGGCTGGTTGTGTAGGAGATTGTTCGAACAGAGTCTCGTGACACAGCTAGTGCAGGTACATCTGCCACGGATGAGTAGCCCTCATGCCAACAAGCGGTAGAAGAAACTAGCGGGAGTGTAAAACTTTCACTAGCATAACGTTTAAATAGAGTGATTTAAGCAGGTAGCTGTGTGGTGGTGCGGTCACGAGAGTACGCACGCATGAGATAATGCAAAACAGAAATAGCACTTTTGTTGGATGTTAAGGTCGGAAAAACTGCCTAAAAATCGCATATAGCAGTTGAAACGTGTGAAAATTAGTAGAAAGTGGTCCCATTCGTATCAACCGCGCTATGCTTAGTGGTAAATACCGTTTTATCAGAAGGTTCCCATATTGGGGTGTAGCCATTAGTACTGCGCCTAAGTAACCGGTTAGATGACCCATGGAATGCTCGACATGGAATTAAGAGAGTGGTTAATCATTCTAGGATTGGCGTTGGTGTCGCTTATCGTTGTTGACGGTGTGCGAAGGCTCCAGCGTCAGCGTCGTGTACCCCGGCTAGATCAAGCGGTAAAGGATTTACCCACCGCCAAGCTAGAAGAGTTCGACGACGAGGCGAAAGAGGCCGAGATCAATTGGGAACTGCCTAACGGCGGTGCCCGGGTCGTTAAGGCTGCTGACTACAGCGGGCTGGGTCAAAAACCCAAGCTAGAGCGCCAAGAGCATCCAGGGCCTTCTAGGGTGCTGTCTGATTTCCGTCGCTCGTTTACCAAATCCTCAGGAAAGCCAAAACCTGCAGCAGTGAAACCTAACAAGGCGGAGCCGGCTGTCCAGGCAGCTACTGTTAATGTGTCAGCAACAGCTGATGCGTCTGCTGAAACCAAAAACGAAAGGCGAGAACCGCCACGTCGTGAGCCAAGTGTCTTTACAGCTCGTGAAGAGGCCCCGAAAGCAGAGGCCCCCCAGCCAGCGACCCCGGAGCCGTCCATGAGTGCCATGGAAGACGAAGCACCCCAGTCTCAGCAAACAGGTACAGCACCTGCGTCGTTCTCCGCCACTGATGAAGCACCTAGCGAACAGCCGAACACCGCTGAGCTAAACGCCTCTCATACACCAGAGCCCCATTCTGAGCTGGAAAGCAACCGAGCTCCTGAAGAGCCAGCGGCCGCTGAGCCAGATATTACTCCTGAGCCCGAGCCGGTGCTTCGCGCCGAGCCTGAAGATGCGGTATTTGCCAAGCACGCTTCCGACGCACCCAAGCGCCGCCAGTTGCGCGCCGACACGGCGGGCGATCACGAATTAGATGACGACGAAATTGACGAGTACCGACTGGTCGACTTTGAAGGCATTGGCCGTTCCTTCAAGCGGCGTATTATTGAGCGCCGTAAAGAGAAGGCCATTAAAAAAGCTGAAAAAGCCAAGCGTGCTGAAGCTTTAGCCAAACAGAAAGCCGAACGTAAAGCGCTGGAAGCCGAGCAGCGCCGTGAAGCGAAGCAGGCCGCTGAAGCGGAAAAAGCGCGTATTGCTCAAGAAAAAGCTCAAGCTCGCGAAGCCGCTGCAGCTAATGAAGCTGCCGCCCAACGCGACGCCGTGCAGCAGGCGCATGCCGAGCCTGAATTAGAGCGCTACGCAAACAGCGCTAGCCGCTATGAAGATCATTACCAGAGCGTTGATGACGAGTACGATGACGCTTATGCAGCCCAAGACAATGTTGTGCGCGCGCACCCTACGTTGGAAAAAGCTCTGCGTCATGACGTGAACGGCGAGCACGCTAAAGAGACGCTTGCCAATGCTGACGAGTTGGTAGTCATTAGCGTGCTGTCGCGTGATCCCGAAGGTTTTGATGGCGACAAGTTGCTTGAATTAATGATGGCCTGTGGGTTGCGCTATTGCCGCACGATGGGCGTCTTCAATCGCTTTGAAACGGAAAGCCCCAATAGCGAGCTGCAGTTCTCGATGGTGAACGTGCTCAAACCCGGCACTTTCCCCATTGAAGAGATGGATGAGTTTGTAACACCTGGGATCACTTTCTTAATGCCGCTGCCCGGTGCAGTAGATAGCTCGGCTGCTTTTGAAGCAATGGTCGAAACGGCCATGGTGGTGGTACGCCACATGGGCGGCGAGCTTAAAGATGAAAACCGCAGCGTGATGACGGCGCAAACCATCGAGTTTGCGCGGCAGCGTGTTCATGAATTTGAGCGTCGCCACCGCCTGCACCGCCATATGCAGGCTCGCTAAACGCCGCGTTGCGCGAACACCCGCCTTCCCCAAGAAGGCGGGTGTTTTTGTTACTAATTACCTGTTTTATTTGTCTTCGGAACCTCTGAATGAGTCAGCCTGACCCCACCCTGCTGGAAGAGATCAGCCAACTGCGTGCTGATCTGGATGACGCCAACTACCGCTACTACGTGCTAGACGAGCCAACGTTAACCGACGCTGACTACGACCGTAAGTTGCAGCGCTTAAAGCAGTTAGAGGGCGAGCACCCCGAGTTGATTTCCCCCGACTCGCCCACTCAGCGAGTCGGCGCCGCTCCGGCAGAGGGCTTTCCCGAGGTTGCCCATGCCATTCCGATGCTCTCGCTGGATAATGCCTTTAGTCGTGACGATATTGTGGCCTTTGCCGAACGCGTGGCGGAACGCTTGGAGTGTCAGGCAGAAGAGATTGAGTTTAGCTGCGAGCCGAAGCTGGATGGCGCGGCGGTATCGCTGGTGTATGAGCAGGGCGTGTTGGTCAGCGGTGCGACCCGTGGGGATGGCCGCACGGGGGAAGGCATTACCTCTAACCTGCGTACCTTGCGCTCGGTGCCGCTTAAGCTCATGGGCAAAAGCGTGCCTGAGTTGGTCGAAGTGCGCGGCGAAGTTATTATGCGCCACTCCGGCTTTGAAGCGCTCAACGAGCGCGCCAGAGAAGAGGGCAGCAAAGTATTTGCCAACCCGCGCAACGCTGCGGCTGGTAGCCTGCGCCAGCTCGACCCGCGCATTACGGCGACCCGCCCGTTGGAGTTCCACGCCTACCAAGCAGCACGCTTGGAGCCAGACTTGGGCGATGCCACCCACAGTGCGCTGATGGCACGGCTGTCCACCCTGGGCTTTCGCACTAGTGCAGAGTTAACCACGATGTACGGCCCCGACGCGGTAGCCGACTACTGCGAGCAGCTAGGCGCTAAACGCGACCAGCTTGGCTATGACATTGATGGCGTGGTGATTAAGGTCAACGACCTGCGCCACCAGCGGGAGCTGGGATTTGTGGCCCGTGCACCCCGCTGGGCGGTGGCGTTTAAATTCCCCGCTCAAGAAGAAGTCACGACCCTCAACGATGTGGAGTTTCAGGTAGGCCGTACTGGAGCGATTACGCCGGTGGCGCGCCTTGCGCCGGTCACCGTCGCAGGAGTGACCGTCTCTAACGCCACGCTGCATAACGCCGATGAAATTACTCGCTTGGGCGTGATGATTGGCGATACGGTAGCCATTCGCCGCGCAGGGGATGTGATTCCACAAGTGGTGCGAGTGGATGAAGAGAAGCGCCCGGCGGATGCCCGTGTGATTACCTTCCCCGACCACTGCCCCGTGTGCGGCTCGGATATCGAGCGCCTGGAAGGCGAGGCGGTGGCACGCTGCTCTGGTGGGCTTTACTGCGCTGCCCAGCGTAAAGAGGCGCTGAAACACTTTGCCAGCCGTAAAGCGCTGGATATCGACGGCCTGGGCGAGAAGCTGATTGAACAGTTGGTGGATCAGGAGTGGGTGAAAACGCCTGCCGATCTCTTCCATCTCAGCGTAGAGCAGCTAAAGAGCCTGCCGCGTATGGGTGAAAAGTCAGCGACGAATTTGGTTAACGCCCTGGAAAAAGCCAAACAGACCACGCTGGCGCGGTTTATCTACGCGCTGGGCATTCGTGAGGTGGGCGAAGCCACGGCCGCTAACGTCGCCAACCATTTCGGCACGCTGCAAGCGCTGCAAGACGCCGATCAAGCGGCGCTGGAAGCGGTGAATGACGTAGGCCCCATTGTCGCCAAGCATATCCACACGTTTTTTCGCCAGCCCCATAACCTGGAAACACTCCAAGCGCTGATTGAGGCGGGCATTACTTGGCAAGAGTCAGAAGTCACCCAAGGCCCCACGCCGCTAGAGGGCCAAACCTGGGTGCTGACCGGTGCCATGGAGAGCATGACCCGTGACGAAGGCAAGGCGCGGCTTCAGGCGCTGGGGGCCAAGGTAGCGGGCAGCGTCTCTAAAAAAACGACTTGCCTTC